>JAVEWL010000223.1:0-7972 GCA_034004565.1 FCB group bacterium
GTGCATCGGCGCGTGCTGTTCACCATGCAGGGGCTGGGATTGCAGAGCAATCGCGGCTACCGCAAGTGCGCGGCCGTGGTCGGTGATTGCATGGGTAAATACCATCCCCACGGCGACTCGGCGATCTACGACACGCTGGTGCGCATGGCGCAGGAATGGAACCTGCGCGCGCCGCTCGTGGACGGCCAGGGCAACTTCGGCTCGGTCGACGGCGACAGCGCGGCGGCGATGCGGTACACGGAGTGCCGGATGGCGCCGATCGCGGCGGAGATGCTGGGCGACATCAACAAGGAAACGGTGAACTGGCAGCCGAACTACGACGGCCGCGAGCAGGAACCGTCCGTGTTGCCGTCGGCGATTCCGAACCTGCTGGTAAACGGGTCGACGGGCATCGCCGTCGGTATGGCCACCAATTGTCCGCCGCACAACCTGCGCGAGGTGTGCGACGCGGTCGTGCACTACATCGACAATCCCGAGGCGGCGACCGAGGACCTGATGCAGTTCGTGCAGGGTCCGGACTTCCCGACGGGCGGCAGCATCTACGGCGCCGACGGGCTGCTTTCGGCCTACCAGACGGGTCGCGGCAAGGTGACCGTGCGCGCGAAGGCGCTGGTCGAGAAGGACCCGAAGAGCGGCCGCGAGAGCATCGTGGTTACCGAGATTCCGTACCAGGTGAACAAGTCGCGCCTGATTGAGAATATGGCCGACCTGGTGCGGAGCAAAGCCATCGAGGGCATCTCCGACCTGCGCGACGAGTCCGACCGGGACGGGATGCGCATCGTCATCGAGATCCGCAAGGGCGACGAGCCACAGGTCATCCTGAACCAGCTCTACAAGCACACGCAGATGCAGGACACGATCAGCATCATCATGCTGGCGCTGGTGAACAACCAGCCGCGGGTATTGTCGCTCCAGGAGATGATTCACTACTACGTGCGGCACCGCGCGGAAGTGGTGCGGCGCCGGACGGAGTTTGATCTGCGCGAGGCGGAGGCGCGGGCCCATATCCTGGAAGGCCTCCTGAAGGCGATCGACATCATCGACGCGGTGATCGCGGCGATTCGCGCGTCGGCGGACGTCGACATCGCCCGCGCCGCGCTCGTGGACAACTTCGAATTCTCGGTTATCCAGGCGAACGCGATCCTCGCGATGCGTTTGCAGCGCCTGACGGGCCTGGAACGCGAGAAGCTGCAAGCCGAGTACGACGAGCTGCAAACGTTGATCGCGAAGCTGAAGCGCATCCTCTCGAGTGAGCGGACCATCCTCGCCGAAGTGCGCCGCGAAATGCTGGCGGTCAAGGAAAAGTACGGCGACGAGCGCCGCACGAAAATCATCCGCCAGACGCGCGAGTTCCGCATCGAAGATCTGATTGCGGACGAGCCGATGGTGGTGACGGCGTCGAACGAAGGCTACATAAAGCGTCTGCCGGTGACGACCTACCGCAAGCAGAAGCGTGGCGGCCGCGGCGTGAACGGCATGGACACGAAAGAAGAGGATTTCGTCAAGGACCTCTTCATCGCCAACACGCACGAGTACATGCTGTTCTTCACGAACCGTGGTAAATGCTACTGGCGCAAGGTGCACGAGTTGCCCAAGGCCAGCCGAACCGCGCGCGGCCGCGCGATGGTGAACGTGCTCGAGCTTGGGGCCGACGAGAAGGTGACGACGTGCCTGCCGGTGCGCGACTTGAAGGAGGAAGGCAAGTACATCTTCTTCGTGACGGCGAAGGGCATTGTGAAGCGCACGCCGCTGATCGATTTCAGTAACCCGCGCACCGTGGGCATTCGCGCCATCAACTTGGACACGGACGATACCCTCATCGACGTGCAGATTACGTCGGGACAGGATAACGTGCTCATCGCGACGTACCTCGGCCAGGCAATCCGCTTCCCCGAGAGCGACGTGCGGTCGATGGGACGCACGGCGGGCGGCGTGATCGGCATCCGGCTCGACAAGGACGACCGGGTGGTGGGCATGTCCGTGGCCGGCGAGGACACCACGGTGTTCTGCGTAACGGAAAACGGCTTCGGCAAGCGCACGACGGTGGCGGAGTACCGCATTCAGCACCGCGGCGGCTCGGGCATCATCAACATCAAGACAACCGAGCGCAACGGCAACGTGGTCGGGATGCTGACGGTCGAGGACGACGACGAGGTCGTGGTCGTGAGCACCGACGGCGTCGTGCTGCGGATGTCGGTGAAAGACCTGCGCAAGATCGGGCGCAACACGCAGGGCGTGAAGATCATGGTGCCCGGTGAAGGCGCCAGGGTCAGCGCCGTGGCGCGCGCGATTCCGGAAGCGAAGGAAGATCAGCTCACCGAAGCCGCCGACATCGGCGAGACCGCCGAAGAAGACTTCGTGGACGACACGGACTAAGACCAATTTGCTTGCCGCCTTCGGGCGCCGCACCACACCGGCTGCGGCGCCCGTTTCTTGTGCGGACAAGGCTCTCTTCCCATCCTTCCCATGACTCCCATAACTCCCATGGGAAGTATGGGAGTTATGAGAGCAATGGGAGCCATGAGAAGCTCCTCATCCTGCAAATCCTGTCAAAAGCTCTTGCAGTTCTTGGTACTTCTTTGAGTCTTTGAGCCTTTGTGGTGATCTTGCTTCTTCATCCTGTCCATCCTGCCAATCCCGGTATCCTGTCAAAAGGAAACACCAGAGCCATTGGTAGAGAAAAATGGAGCAAGGGGTGCTATTGCCATTGTGCCCTCCCAACGGGCGCATCTTGCGAGCCCGCCCTCGATCCTTCGGGGTAGGATGAAAAGCGTCAAGGCAATACACGCTTCGGCCGATATGTATAGGGTGGTACGGCGGTTCAATCCGCCAAGGCGGGCGGCTACGCAGGGCATGGGCTCCGCACGCTCCTCAGGAGGTACAATGCTCGATCCCTCGATGTTCAAGTCGCTTCTAGACAACCTGCACGAGGGCGTCTACTACGTCGACTGCACGCGCCAGATTCAATACTGGAATAAGGGCGCCGAGCGCATCAGCGGGTTTACCGCCGAAGAAGTTGTCGGTAAGCACTGTTTTGATAACGTCTTGATTCACGTCGACGGCCAGGGAAACTCCCTGTGCCACGGCAAGTCTCCTCTCGCCGCCACCGTCGAAGATGGTGTTGAACGCCAGACGCGGGTATACCTGCACCATAAGGACGGCCACCGGGTTCCGGTTAGCGTGAGCATTGCGCCGATTCGGGATGCGAACGGCAAGATTGTCGGCGGCATCGAGGCATTCCACGACGACACCTCCGTCATGTCCGTCCTGAAGCAGTTAGAGGACCTTCGCCAGACAGCCGACTTGTGTGCGCTCACCGGAACCGCAAACCGCGACTACATTACGCGGGTTTTGTTGCAGCGGCTTACCGAACTGAAGGAGCGAAACGAGACGCTGGCGGTGTTGTTTATCGATGTCGACCATTTCAAGAGCGTCAACGATCGGTTCGGACACGCGGTCGGCGACGTGGTCCTGAAAATGGTGGCACGCACGCTTCTGGGCGCGATGCGCAGCTACGACTGCCTGGGCCGTTGGGGTGGCGAGGAGTTTGTCGCCGTGATGCCGGCCCTTAAACCGATTCACCTGGCGGAGACCGGGGAGAGGCTCAGGATGCTGGTCGAGACGTCCAGCGCGTCCATCACCAACGGAATGGCCTGCACCACCGTGTCCATCGGCGCCTGCATGGCGTGGCCAGAAGATACCCTTACCACGCTGGTGGCGCGCGCGGATCAGTTGATGTATGAATCGAAGAACGGCGGACGTAACCGCGTAACCGTTGATACCAGCCGGCATTAAGGCGTTTCACACCCTTCCCGCGACGCCCGCTGGAGATTCGCCCCGTTGGTTGTGGTAAAGTACGGGGATATGATCGATAACTCTGCTAGACCCGTGATTGTTCAGTCCGATCGCTCCATCCTGCTGGAGACCGACGGACCGTTGTTTGAAGACGCCCGGGATGCCATTGCCGCCTTTGCGGAGCTGGTGAAGTCTCCCGAACATATCCACACCTATCGCATTACCCCGCTTTCCCTATGGAACGCGGCCGCTGCCGGCATGGCCGCCGAGGAAATCATTGAAAGCCTGCTGCGCTTCAGCAAATACGACGTGCCGCAGAACATCCTCGTCGACATTCGCGAGACGGTGGCCCGCTACGGCCGGTTGCGCCTGCTCAAGGGCGATAGTGACGACCTTGTCCTCGAATCCGACGAGCGGGCGCTGGTCCTCGAACTCCTGAACCAGAAGACGGTGCAGCCCTTCATCGAAGGCTCGCCCGACGGCCGCCGCATCTTCGTCAAACCCGGCGAGCGCGGCAACCTCAAGAACGCGCTCATCAAGCTCGGCTTCCCCGTCGAGGATCTCGCCGGCTACGTCGAAGGCGCGCCCCTCGAGTTCCAACTGCGCGAGACCGCCCTGTCCGGCAAGCCGTTTGACATGCGCGAGTACCAGATCCGCTCGGTGGACGCCTTCCACATGCGCGGGTCGAACCACGGCGGCAGCGGCGTGGTCGTGCTGCCCTGCGGCGCGGGCAAGACCGTCGTCGGGATCGGCGCCATGCACTGCCTCCAGACCCGCACCCTCGTCCTCACGACAAATACCGTGGCCCTGCGCCAGTGGAAAAACGAACTCCTCGACAAAACGACCCTCACCGACGAACAGATCGGCGAGTACAGCGGCGACTCGAAACAGATTCGCCCCGTCACCATCGCCACGTACCAGGTGCTTACCTATCGCAAAACCAAGGACGGCCCCTTCATCCATTTCAGCCTGTTTGACGAGGGCAACTGGGGTCTCATTTGTTACGACGAGGTGCACCTGCTGCCCGCGCCGGTGTTCCGCGCGACGGCTTCGCTCCAGGCCCGCCGCCGCCTCGGCCTCACCGCGACCCTCGTGCGCGAGGACGCCCGCGAGGACGATGTCTTCAGCCTCATCGGGCCGAAGAAGTACGACGTGCCCTGGAAAGTCCTCGAGAAGCAGGGCTGGATCGCGCAGGCCACCTGCACCGAAGTCCGCGTGCCCCTGTCCGAAGACGAGCGCTACCGCTACGCCATCGCCGACAAGCGCGGCAAGTTCCGGATCGCCTCGACGAACCCGATCAAGGACCACATCTGCGAACTCCTGATCGAGCGGCACAAGGACGACAACATCCTCATCATCGGGCAATACCTGGACCAGTTGAAGGTGATCGCGAAGCGTTTCAAGGCACCCATCATCACGGGCCAGAAATCAACCAAAGAGCGCGAGAAGCTCTACACGGCCTTCCGCAAGGGCGAGGTCAAGCTGCTGATCGTGTCAAAGGTCGCCAACTTCGCCGTCGACCTGCCCGACGCCAACATTGCCATCCAGGTGTCCGGCACCTTCGGCTCGCGCCAGGAGGAAGCCCAGCGCCTCGGTCGCATCCTGCGCCCCAAGAACGACAAGTCGATGGCCCATTTCTACTCGCTCGTCTCGCGCGACACCTGCGACCAGGACTTTAGCGTCAAGCGCCAGTTGTTCCTTACAGAGCAAGGCTACCGCTACGAGATCTGCAATTCGGAAGATGTCTAGCGAAAACAGGGACTGTTCCACTTTTGATGCCAGCCAAGACCCCATCGGAGCGCAAGAAACTCAGGCACGACAAGGTCTGGGAAGGCCGCCTCACATCAAAAGTGGAAACTGTCCCTGCTTTCGCATCTCACCGGAAAATAGGGACAGTTTCCACTTTTGGTGCGAGGCGGCCTCTTGAAGGTTCAGCCCGATTTAAGGTATATGCGCTCCGCCCAGGACCAAGGCCTCATCAAAAGTGGAACAGTCCCCATTTTCCGGCCAGTTTCTTAAGTAAGAAATCGAAAATCGAAAATCGAAAATTGGTTCTGTCCCATGCCTGAGGTCCGCCTCTACTGCGGTCCCCAACGCTCCGGGCGCCTGGCCGCGCTCGACGAACTCATGCGCAAGCATTGGGATCACGCCATCTTCCTCGTGCCCACCCGCCAACTCGGCACACGCCGCACGGAGCGTCTCATCCTCGCGGGCGACCTTGCCGGCGCCTGGGGACGTCGCGTCCTCACCTTCGAAGACTTCGTACGCTGGCTCCTCGATACTTCGCACACCGGCGCCACGCCCATCGACGAGTTCGAACGCACCATGCTGCTCCAGGACGCCGTCGCACGCGTGCGCCACGGCGGCGGGCTCGAGATCCTGGGCGACGCCGCCGGCAGTCCCGGCTTCCTGAGTCACATGCAGCGCATCGTGGCGCAGCTTAAGCAGGCCGCGATTGACCCGGAGGAATTCCGCCGCCGCACCGCGAAACGGCGTCATCCGTCGCCCCTCGACGCCGTCGTCGCCGATGTCTACGAAGCCTACCAGTCCATGCTCATCGAAGCGCGGCTCTACGACCGCCAGGGCATCTACTGGGAGGCGCACGATCTTTGCCGGAAGGGACGGCCCGAGGTACTGAAGAACATCCGCGTCTTGCTTCTGGATGGCTTCGACGATTTCACGCCTTCAGAGTTTCGCCTGCTCGAAGCGCTCCAGGGGCAGCTCGAGCTGCTCGTGTTCGGTTTCAACTACGACCCGAATCCCGATCGGCGCGACCTGTACCGGCTTACGGCCGCCACCGCCGAGCAAATACGCGAACGCTTCAACGCCAGCCAGACCGTTTTCGAGGCCGCCGCCCCCGACTCGTATACGAAGCACGTGTCCGCCAGTCTCTTCTGGCGCGACAAGCCGGCCCTGCCCGCGAACCTGCGCGAAGACCTCGAGGTCCAACCCTGCCCCGGCCACATCGCCGAAGTCGAGCACGTGGGCCGGCGCATAAAGTCGCTCCTGCTCGAGGCTGTTCCGGCGGACGAGATTGCCGTAATCTACCGCGACCTATCCGGTGTGGCGGCGACCGTTCGCGGCGTCTTTGGCGAGTTTGGCATACCGGTGCGCGTGGTCAAGAAACCTTGTCTCGCCGAAAGCGCCGTGTGTGCTTTCTTGCTCGAGTTCGTCGAGAATATTGATCCCTGGGAGCGAGAGATCACCGTTAGCATTCTCACGTCGCCCTGGTTTCGCCCGGAGGAACAGCCCGAATCGCCGTATCGCGACGAAATCCCGAGTCTCGCGCGTTTTGCCGAGATTGTGGCGGGGTACGTCGAGTGGGACCGGCGCCTGAAGGGTCTCCTGCGCCAATTCGAGCGCCTGGACGATCACGAGGCCGCCGACGGCGATCCGGAACGCGCGGATCCGGGACGCCTTCAGCGCTACCTGCGCCACATGCCGCACGCGCACGCGGCGGCGCTGGCGTTGTACACGCGCGTCGATCTGCTGTCGAACATCAGCCGGCGCATGCCGAGGCAGGCTTCCGTTTGCGAGCACATCCTCGCGCTCGAGCGGCTAATCGAAGACTGCGGAATTTCCGCCGCCCTCGAAGCCCATCCCATTTACGACCTGCGCCGCGCCGAGGCATCCGCCCTCGAAACCCTGCGCGCATTGCTTGCGCAGATTTATTCCTGGTGCGAGGGCAGCCGGAACGACGCGAAGATCTCGCGCGCGGAGTTTCTCATTCGCCTGCGCAAGGCCTTCCGTGAGACCACCTACGAACCGTTCGAAACGCTCCAGGGCATTGCCTGCCTCGACGCCGAAGCGGCCCGCGGCCTGCGTTTCAATTATGTTTTCTTCTGCGGCGTGAACGAGGGCGAGATACCCAAGCCTTGCCCCGCCAACGCGGTCTATTCGGACGAGGACCTCGACGAACTCGAACAGGCCGGCATCCGCCTCGACGGCAAACGCGGCCGAAGCGATCGCGAGTTGCTGCTGTTCCATCGCATGCTCGACGTCCCGCGCCGCAACCTCGTCATCACCTACCGCACGCTCTCGGCGGACGGCTAGGAATTGCGCCCGAGTCCATTCGTGGAAGACCTCCTCGAACTGTTCCCGGCGGACGCGAAGATCCTGAAACCGGCGATCGCCGCCTCGGCCTTCGTTCCGAAACCGTCGGACGTGGCCTCCCCGC
>JAVEWL010000224.1:0-7934 GCA_034004565.1 FCB group bacterium
GAGACACAACGTCCACGGGTCCGGTCGGGTGACCCATCGACAAACTCAATCATCTTGGTAGAGGTGGAATCGGCTTGCCTTTGCCGTTGCCCACACAACGGTTTCGGGAAACCCTTTGCCACGTCAACCCTGAAACTTCATCAACCTTCGCCTTTGTTAACAGAGAACCTCGCTTCCTTATTTCCGGAGTTTTTCTTATTTCATTCAACACACCAGATTCTGGCGAGGCTCCCGCGCAGATTTCGGTGAATGGTGCTCGGAAGTGTTTCTGGCTGTCATTGCAGGACAAGGACTTAATACGGATCTGCCGTTGGCAAGAAAGTTGCGATTTCACCTTGCGTTGACTGGGCGGCAACTTCCAGGGAAAGGAAAGAAACTATGGTCAAGCACAGATTGGCAATGGCGGTGGCAATGGCAAGTCTCGCGGCGAGCGCCGCGTTCGGGTACGGCGTGGAGGGCTGGCCGCAGGGCAAGCCGGACCACGTTATTCAGGCCGAGAGGGATTCGTCCGGCGGTTGCGGCGATTGCTGCGGCGGTAAGAAGACCACGCAAAAAGTCTGCGCCAATGCCGGGTTCTCCAATTAGAACCGGTACCGGCGGCGTGTGCGGACGCCGGCCTTGGAGTGTTCCAACGCCGGCGTCCACGCCTATTCTATTCGCCGGCTCGGAAGCCCGCACGGTGGCGTCGGAAGACGGGGCGCTGGGGAGCGTCGGCCGATGCCGTAACGAGTTTGGCGCGGGGTGTTTCGTCTTCGGTATCCCAGGTAAAGGTCTGCTCGCCAAGCACCACGGCGGGTTCGGGGCCGCTTTCGGTGGTGACGTAGCGGCAGTGCGTGCGTTCCGGCGTATCGGCCAAGGCCATCTGGTGGAGCGACATTGCCACATCGTAGCACTCGGTGAGCGAAACGCGCCCGTCGCGGTTGATGTCCGCCTCGGGCTCGATCATGCTCAGCCAGAAGGCGCCTGCGAAATACTCGCAGTAGGTTTCATGACGGCTGTCCGTGCTGGCGATGGCGATGGCGTTCAGGCCGGACTTCTCGACCGCGTCCGCGAAGCCACCCGAGAAACACTGGTCCATGACCACCACGCTGACCGCCGGGGTCATGCGCTTCATCTCCTTGACCAAGTCTTTTTCCATCAACAGGCCGTCATTCAGCACGACGGCGCTCTGGCCCTTCGCGCGAATTCCGTGACCGGTCGTGTACAGAAGCAGGCAGTCGTTCTCGTCGATTTCGCCCGCCACATAGGCGAGCACGTTCGAGAGGTTGCCCGTCGTGGCGCGGGCGGTCACGAGCGTTGTGATCTTGGCGCTGGGACGCGGGTTGCTGTTGGACAGTATGTAGAGGTTTTCATCGGGCACGCCGAGCGTCCGCAGCACTTCGTACGCGCGCTCGATGTTGAGGTTGTGCAGGTCGGAGGAATCGCCGTTGACCAGTACTGCGTACAGCTTGCTGTCGGCCGTGCGGGTGGATGCCACATTGGCGGCCCGCACCTGGAGCGCCTCGAGGCACTCGGCGTTGTCCTGGAGCCGGCACGTTGTCTCGTCGCCGGCAAATGCGGGCCCGCTGAAGACGGCCAGCAGGATAATGAGGGGGAGGGTTCGGAGCGGCATCTATATCACCTCCAGGCGCGAGGCAACAACAGGCGGGGCCACTGCCGGCAATGGAAAACGGGAGGAGTCCGCGGGGAGGTGGGGGTACGTGAGGGGAGACTGCGGAATCGCCGTTGTCGGAACAGGGGTAGTGCGCACGTTACCTCAAGCGCCTATTACGCAACTTTTCGAGACGAATTCGGTGTCCGGGTATCGGCTGGCACTTTGCCAACGGTACCGCGAGCTACCGATCGCGCTCCCACCTATTGTACCGTGAAACGCGGGGTTTGTGTCGGGAACGTCCAACGTTCCGGAGCTCGGTTGACGTGATTGAGAAACTTATCGAGTTTTCCGTCCGCAATCGCGCCATTGTCATCCTGTTTTTTGTGGGGGTTACGGCGTACGGCATCTATGTCGTCAAGAATACCCCTGTCGATGCAATCCCCGATCTTTCCGAAAACCAGGTGATTGTCTTTACCGACTGGATGGGCCGCAGCCCGCAGGAAATCGAAGACCAGATCACGTATCCCCTTTCCGTGAACCTTCAGGGGCTCGCGGGCGTGAAAGCCGTGCGATCGTCGTCCGAGTTCAATTTTTCGATGGTGAACATCATCTTCGACGATTCGGTCGACTTTTATTTCGCCCGTACGCGCGTGCTGGAGCGCCTCGCCCTTGCCAGCACGTTTCTGCCGGAAGGCGTCGTTCCGTATCTTGCGCCGGACGCCACGGCGCTGGGCCAGATCTTCTGGTACACGGTTGAAGGCGAGAACCAGGACCTTGGCGCGCTGCGATCTATCCAGGACTGGTACGTGCGGTATCAGCTCAACGCCGTGCCGGGCGTCGCGCAGGTCGCGAGCGTGGGGGGGATGCCGCGCGAATACCAGGTCGACGTCACGCCCGACCGGCTGCGCGGGTACAACGTCACCCTGGGCGAGATTTACCAGGCCATTGAACGCAGCAACAGCGCCGTGGGCGGGCGCGTGGTGCAGAAGGGGAATGCCGAGTACATCATCCGCAGCGTCGGCTGGATCCGGGACCTCGAAGACATCCGGAAGATTGTCGTAACCGAGCGCAACGGCCGGCCCGTCACGGTAGGCGACCTCGCCACGGTGCAGATGGGCGGCGAGTTCCGGCGCAGCGTGCTCGAGAAGGACGGGCGCGAGGTCGTGGGCGGCGTGGTCATGATGCGCTACGGCGAGAATCCGCTGGACGTCACGGAGCGTATCAAGGAGAAGATTCGCGACCTTCAGAAGGGCCTTCCCGAGAGCGTGCAGATCGTGCCGTTCTACGACCGGACCCGGCTTATCGAAGGATCCATTGAAACCGTCACGACGATCCTCGAACACGAGATCATCATCGCCACGGTGGCGATCCTGCTCATCCTGACGCACATCGGCAGCGTATTCGTCGTTATTATCACGCTGCCGCTGTCGATCCTGATTGCGTTCATTCTCATGGACTGGTTTGGCATCTCGTCGAACATCATGTCGCTGGCCGGGATTGCCATCTCGATCGGCATCCTGGTCGACCAGGCCATCGTGATGCTCGAAAACGCCACGCACCGCCTTACGCAGCATTTCGGGGACCAGCGCATCACGGGCGACACCACCGAAATCGTGGCGCAGGCGTGCAGCCAGGTCGGGCGGCCGATCTTCTTCTCCGTGATGATCATGGTGCTGTCGTTCCTGCCCGTGTTCGCGCTGACCGGCCAGGAAGGTAAACTCTTCCACCCGCTCGCGTTCACCAAGACCTTCGCGCTCATCGGCACGGCCATCGTTTCCGTCACGCTCGTGCCCGCGCTTATCCCGCTGCTGATCCGGGGGCGTCTGTCGCGCGAGGAGAACAACTGGATCGTCCGCAGCGTCATCGACATGTATCGTCCCGTGCTGGGATTTCTCATGAACAGGCCCAAGATTGTCCTGTGGCTGTTCGTGATTCTGCTGGCGACGGGGTTCTACTTTGCGCGCCATCTGGGGCGCGAATTCATGCCGCCGCTCGACGAGGGCAGCATCATGGACATGCCCGTGACCGTGCCGCGCGCCTCGGTCACGGAGGTGGCAGACGACCTCAAGGCGCGCGACGCGCTGCTGCGGGCTTTCCCGGAGGTCGAGATGGTCGTGGGCAAGGCCGGGCGCGCCGACACGCCCACGGACCCCTCGCCGCTCGACATGATCGAGACGGTTGTGACGCTGCGTCCGCGCGAGCATTGGCTCAAGCGCAAGATGAAGTTCGAGGATGCCCGCGAAGCCGCCGATTCGCTGGTTGCCCGGCTCGAGGCGGCAGGCGCTGTGGGCGCGTTCGAGAAGGCGGGGGAGCGGGATTCATTTCTTGACAGCGTAGCGCGGGGTGCGCTGGACCGCTTCGATACGGCCATGCGCGTCGAGATTACGCGCCGGCAGCTCGAATTTGCGGAAGTCCTCGCCGGCGAATCCGTCGCGTACCTGGCGGACGCCGTTCTGGCGCAGGTTGATGCGCACAAGGCGTGGACGAGGCCGCCGACCCTGGAGGAGCGCAAGGCCTTCGTCGCGGACCTTGTGCGGGATCACCGCGATGCCTTCGTTCGCTACCCGCAGTTGCACAACGTGGAACAGGCCGTGCGCGACGCGCTGGCGCGTCTGGAACGCGACAAACAGCTTGCCGTGGCTTCCTCGGCCGTGCTTGCGCCGCCCGATACCCGGCTCGAACGCATCGAGACCGCCGTGCGCGAGATCGCCGGGCTCGACCGGCCCGACTTCGAGAAGGCCACGGCGGATGATCTGTGGGAGTACCGCGACGAGCGCACCCGCGAGTGGGTCAAGGAGACCAACCAGCAGCTCTTCGATCCCGCCATGGGCGTTTTTGCGGACGCGCTCCTGCAGGAGGCGCAATACGCGGCGGGCATGGTCGAGAAATGGCACGGCGACCGGCTGCCGCGCGACATCACGACCGCGTCGCTTGGCGAGGAAATTGGTGGCGACACGTTCCTTTGGGCCAAGACGAAGCAGGATCTGGTTCAGGAACTCGACACGCACGTGCGGCAGGTCGGCTGGGCGAACATCTGGACCCAGCCCATCATCAACCGCGTCGACATGCTCGCGACCGGTGTGCGCACGCAGCTTGCCGTGAAGGTTTTCGGCCACGACCAGAACGAGATTCAGCGGGTATCGAACGAGGTCGCGGAAGTTTTGCGCGGCATCGAAGGCGCGGTGGACGTCGTTGCGGACCAGACGGTCGGCAAGGGGTACATCGAGATCCACGTGGACCGCGACCGTGCCGCGCGGTACGGCATCAACGTGGGAGATATCCAGGACATCGTCGAGGTTGCGCTTGGCGGCGTGCCCATTACCACGACCGTCGAAGGCCGCGAACGGTATCCGGTGCGTCTGCGTTACGCCCGCGACTACCGCGCCGACGAACAGGCCATTGAAAACATTCTCGTATCGCCGGGCGGGATGGAGGGCGCACCGGCGGCCGAAGGCGGTATGCCGAACGCGGCCGTGTACCTGCGCGACGTTGCCGACGTGACGGTGGTCGAGGGCCCGGTCATGATCAAGAGCGAGAACGGCCTGCTGCGCAGCTACGTGCAGTTGAACGTGCGCGACCGCGATATTGTGGGGTTCGTCGAGGAGGCTCAGCGCGCGGTGACTGCCAAGCTTAGGCTCCCCGAGGGCACCTTCCTCGAATGGACCGGTCAGTTCGAGCACCAGGTGAGGGCCAAGCGGACGTTGCGCATTGTGTTCCCGGCGGTGCTGCTGCTTATCTTCGTCATTCTCTACATGACCTACCACGACTTCGCCCACGCGGCGCTGATGATGCTTGCGATACCGGGGGCGCTTGCAGGCGGGGTCCTGTTCCAGACGCTCTTCGGCTACAATTTCAGTGTGGCCGTGTGGGTGGGCTACATCGCCTGCTTCGGTATGGCCACCGAAACCGGCATTATCATGCTTGTGTACCTGCGCGACGCCATCGCCGAGCAAGGCGGTCTCGAGGGCATCGGCAGCGTCGAAGAGTTGAAGGAGACGGTGATGCGCGGCGCGGTCCACCGGCTGCGCCCGAAGCTTTTGACCGAGGCTACCGCCATCGTCGGCCTTGCGCCGATGCTGTGGGCGCGCGGCGTCGGCGCCGAGATCATCGCCCCGATGGCCGCGCCCGTCCTGGGCGGCCTGCTCGTCGCCGACGAGGTTATCGACATCTTTCTTCCGGTTCTGTTCTACCAGGTGGAAGCGCGGCGCTGGCGCAAGCTTCACCGTCAAAAGGCGACGCAAAATGGCTGAGAAAGAAACCCGTGTACACGGCATCTTCAGGCGTTTCCTGTTCTTTCTGAAGTTTCTCGAGATCCGCCTGCGCTTCGTGCTGATCCTCATCGTTACGGCGCTTGTTGTGGGCTATTGGGACCACATTCAGAATTATTACGAGCGCTGGCAGCGCGAACGTTCGGCCGAACATTCCGGGCATACTGAAGCCGTGGCGAGCGAGCACGAGTATTACTGCGGCATGCATCCCTTCGTTGTGCGGGACCGTCCGGGCAAGTGCCCCATCTGCGGCATGGACCTCACGCAGCGCAAGAAGGGCGAGGCCGCCGCACTGCCCGAAGGCACGCTCGCGCGCGTGCAGGTCTCGCCCGAACGGGTCATGGAGGCGGGGGTGCGGGTCGAACCGGCGGTATATCGGTTGCTTTCGCGCAAGGTCGAATCCTACGGCGCGGTGGAAGTTGATGAAACGCGGTTGTCCGAGGTGGTGGCACGTTTTCCAGGACGCATCGAGAATTTGCTGGTGGACACCACGGGCGCCTCGGTGCGGGAGGGTGGAGCCCTCGCGCGGATCTACAGCCCCACGTTTTTGGCCGGCGCAGACGAGTACGTTCGCGCGCTGGCGTCGGCGCGTCGGCTTCGCGAGAATCCGCGTGTCAGTCAGCGAGAGAAGGATCGCGCCGGCGTACTGGTCCAGGGCGCGCGGAAGCGGCTCTCCCTGGCCGGCTTTACCGAATCGCAGCTCGACACCATCGCGCGGACCGGCGCGCCCCGCGACCAGGTGACGTTGTATTCACCCGTTGCGGGGACGGTGATGGAGAAGCTGGCTGTCGAAGGCCAGACCGTCGAAGAGGGAACGGTCATCTACCGTCTTGCGGACCTTTCGACCCTCTGGGTGCAGGCACAGATTATCGAGTCCGACCTTTCCGCCGTGGAACTCGACATGCCCGTCGAAGTGACTTCCGTCGCGTGGCCGGGGGAGATCTTCTACGGCACAGTCGATTTCATCTACCCGGAGGTCAGCGCCGAGAACCGCTCGGTGAAAGTGCGCGTGGTCGTCGAGAACCACGACGGCAAGCTCAAACCGGGCATGTATGTGAACGTGGTGATGCGGTCGCCCCTCGGCGACTACGGCCTGGCCGGCGAAATGGATGTTGCGCGGGAAGAGACGGCCGCGGCATCGCCGCAAGCCGGTCCCGTCGCCACGCCCACCTCGACGCGCGAAGCGGCGACGCAGTTCCTCGCGTCGCTTTCCAACGGGGGGGAGTACTATGTCTGCCCGATGCACCCCGAGGTCGTGTCGGATAAGGCCGACGATCGCTGCCCGCTCTGCAAAATGGCGCTGGACAAGGCCGTGAAGGGCGCGGACGCGGCTTTGCCCGCCGATGTGCAATTGCCCACACAGAAGCCGGAGGACGCCGGGAAATTCCTCGCGAGCCTCGCCCCCGGCACCGAGTACTACGTCTGCCCAATGCACCCCGAGGTGGTTTCCGACAAGGCGGACGACCGCTGTCCCCTGTGCGAGATGGCGCTGGACAAGGCGGTCAAGGCCGATACCCCCGCGAACGCCGTCGCCGATGCGTGGGAGCGCTGGGCCGTGGGATACGCCTGCCCCATGCATCCCGACGAACTTAACGACGAACCCGGCATCTGCACCATCTGCGGTTGCGGCATGGAGATGAAGAAGCTCAAGGTCGAGCGGGTGCTGTCCGTTGCGGAGACCGCCGTCGTCGACACCGGTGCGCGTAAGATGGTCTACGTGGAAGCGAGCCCCGGCCTGTTCGAAGCACGGGAACTTACGCTAGGGCCGCGCAGCGGCGGCTATTACCAGGTTCTCGCGGGTCTCGAGCCCGGCGCCAAGGTGGCCACGAACGGTTCCTTCCTGCTCGACGCGGAGGCGCGTTTGAATCCTTCGACCTCCGGGCTGACCACGGAGCACGAGCATTGATATGAATGTGAAGACTTGCGGAAGCCCTCACCCCACCCCTCTCCCAGGGGGAGAGGGAGGAAGACTCCAGAAGGGTGTGGTTTGGCTCCCTCTCCCCCTGGGAGAGGGGTGGGGTGAGGGCTTCCTGTCCACATCGTCCACCTTCTCCACCGCCTACAGGAGACAC
>JAVEWL010000225.1:0-7915 GCA_034004565.1 FCB group bacterium
GTTTTTGGGGGTTCCGTCCTGCTCGGTGGTCCAATACCAGCCCCAGTACTGGTGGTCCCAGAACTTATTGATAAGGAAATCGACACCCTGGCGCGCGCTTTGCAGGAAGGCGCCGGTCTTGTCGAGCCCGGCGCGGTGGATGGAAGAGGCGGTGTAAATCATGCGCGCCTGGCACACGAGAGTCTTGACGGTCTCGCCGGTGGGATTGCCGTTCCGGTCGAAGTAGGTGAGGAATCCGCCGTACTCTTTATCGACTCCGCGGACCGCCCAGAACGGGAGGAGTTCGTCGCGCAGATGGTCCTCGACCTCCTGCAGGAGTTTTTCACAACGTTCGATCATGGTATCTCAATCCCCTCGTGTCCGATGTCAAGGTAATCCCGACCGTATTCGGAGAGTCTATTGCGCGGCGCTGCAAAAGGCAAGCGCAAAAGGGCGAGCCCGACGGCGGTTTGGGGGCTTGGCCAAAGGCGCAAGAGGAGTGCGGGCGAAGTGTCGCAAATGTGGTCACCGCTGCGCAACAAATGTCGATCGATATTGATATGACGAAGTGTCCGGTCTTTTTTCGGCCTGCTCGTGCTGATGCTTGGGATGCCAAGGATCTGTTAAGGCGTGTATGCATGCGGCGGAATAGGCCGACTGTAAAACAATATAAACGCGAATGATGATAAATGCGCGATTGCGGCCTCGAGGTGATTGTGTGATTCAGATTCTCGGGCATGGAACTTGCGATTTCCAGGGGCATTTTGGGATAGAAGTTTTTGTACAGAACTAGATAATTGTTATTAGCGTTTAATCCTTCACGGCAGCGTGAATGGGGAATTCAAAATAAGGGAGGTACAACGATGCGAGTCTTGGGCCGTGCATGCAGGGGGTACCGGCGGGCAGTGTGGCTGACGTTGGCACTGGTGGTGTTGGCGCCTTTGGCGTTGGCCAGCCCGGAAAGCGATCCGTTCATCACGGAGCTGGTGGTGCCGGGCAGCTATTGTTCGCCCCAGGTGACGGTGGGCGAGGTTCAGGTTTGGAACGACGAGACCAACGTCTATGTTACCTACGTCATCACCGATCCCAATTACTTCCTTTCGGTGCTGAGTCTGAGCGTGAAGGGAACCCTGGCGGAGATTCCGCGCGAATGTCGCGGTGGCGGGTTCGACACGCGCAAGTTCGAGTATAAGCAGGTGCTCGGCGAAGACGTTACGGAGCATACCTTCACGGTTCCGCTGGGCGAGTGGACGACGGACGATCTGTTGTATCTGGCGGCGCACGCGGCGGTGAAGAAGGAAGTGGTGTGGAAGGGCGGCAAGTGGTGCAACCGCTACGACTACCACTACGGCGGCCATTGCCACGGTCACCGCAACCACGGTCACAGCCACGGTCACAACTACGGTCACAACTGCGGCGGCAAGAGCTACTCCAAGTGTGACAACAAGTGTAACCACAAGTGTGACAACAAGTGCGGCAAGAAGTGCGATCACAGGTGTGACAACAAGTGCGGCGGCGGCACGGAGAAGCGGTATTTCCAGACGATGGAAGCGTGGGGCTTCGGCGAGCGCATCACGAAGTGCCAGCCGGACATGTGGTTCAACTACATCGTCGAAGGCTATAAGGAAGTGAATTGGCCGTCGGAAGAGAATCCGCGCATCACGATCGGTTTTGAAGACAAGCCGCTGACGCCGGTGAACCCGCCGATGGACTGGGATTACAACGACTGGGCCGGCGACATTGAAATCACGGCCAAGGTCTTCGGGAACGAGGACGAAGGCTATAATTGGATGAGCGAGGTCACCTTCGATTTCTTCCGCATGGTCCGCATGGCCGGTGCAACCCACCGGTGGCGTTTGGGTGCCGATGTTTTCCCCTGCAACGGCACGTATGAAGTGAAGCTCAACGGCGTAGTGGTCGAGACGGGCGTATACGATTCCACCGTTGGGGTCGATGTCATGCTGCTGGATACGGGCGACGCCACGGAAGTGAACGCGACCGTTACGATCACGTTCGACGACCTGTGCCCTTACGTGCTTCCGGAATTCGACCAGAACACGTTCCACGGCGAGAGCCTGTTCTTCGACCCGTACCTGGTCCGCAATGCGGGCCGCGACCCGGCCGAAGAAATTCACGCCGGCGACATCCGCATGCTCGTGGTGCCGACCGACTGGTCGTGGCCGAATGAAGGCCAGGCCGTGTGGCTGAAGTACCCGAAGGTGCAGCCTGCGGTGTGGCTGGGTTCGTCCTGGCAGGGGCCGGTGTTCGTGCCTTATTGGTGGGAGTAATCTCTGGCTGCGGTTGGTTGAGCGCGGGGCGGAAGGATTTCCTTCCGCCCCGCGCGGCTTTTTGGGGGGGATAGAACTTAAGGACAGCAGGGACCTCTGGGCTCCCCTCACCCTCGCCTTGTTCCCAGGGAGAGGGAATCTTTCGCGCGCGAGTGTGGAGCTGATGGGAAGGCTTGGCGGCTTTGGTGTGAGCCCTCACCCCGCCCCTCTCCCAGGGGGAGAGGGAGCCTGTTGGGGGTATGGGGCGACTGACCGTGCAAGTGGCCACTCGCCACACCTTGCCGGAGTCCTCCGCCCTCTCCTCTTGGGAGAGGATGGGGTGAGGGCTCTCGCCACAGCCGGTGAACTTGCCCGAGGCCGATATACCGGTGCCACGGGGCGGGGCGGGCTTGTCTTTGGGGGGGCGTTGGTGTACTTTTCGAGACTGACGCCCGTACCTTGGTGGTGGGGGGCATACGCTTTGGGATGGGATGCCATGCACGGCGAATCGGGACAGGCTTTTCAGGTCACGGGCGACAATTGCCACGTCGATCCGCTCCGGGGCACCACTGTGGCGTGGGAGGGGCGTATCCTGCTGCCGCCCGGCCACGAGACGGGTTCGTATTTGTGCAACTGCTATTCAGAGCACGGGGTGGGTTTTGCCGCGCGGCTTCGCGGGCGGTTCGCCATCGCGCTGCACGATCCTTCGGCGAACGAGGTGCTTCTGGCGCGGGACGCGGGCGGAACGGTCCCGCTTTATTATGCGAATGCTGCCGACGGCCGGCTTGTGTTCGGTTCGCGCATCGAGGAGGTGCTTTCGCGCACGGGGCCGGCGTCGTTGAACCCGGCCGCGCTGATCGATTTCCTCACGTTCTTCTGGACCCTCGAGGGGGAGACTTTTTTTCGCGGCGTGCAATTGTTGCCGGCGGCGACGGTGTATCGCGGCGGGCGGCTGGACAACTTCTTTCCGTTTGAACACCGGCCCGAATCGCGCTCGGAAGACGCCTGGTGCGAAGCGATTGTCGATACGCTCCGCACGGTGCTGCGGGAGGGGACGGTCCCGGAGGCGGCGTGCCACTTGAGCGGCGGGATCGATTCGAGCCTGATGGTGGTGATGCTGACGGCGCTCAACAAGCGGGCGCCGCAATCGTTCGTGGCGAAGTTTCCGAAGTACGAGGCGTACGACGAATCGCCGTATGCGCAGATGGTGGCCGAGTCGGTCGGGTCGGAATTGAACCGGACCGTGGTCGAGCCGTCGCTGTTTCCCCACGCGCTCTATGAATTGCTGAAGGCGATTGAAGAGCCCAAGTGCCATCCGCCGGTGTTTCCGCGGTATCTGCTGGAGGATGCCGCGTCGAAGAAGGGCTGCGTGCAGATGGTCACGGGGCGCGGCGCGGACGAGTTGTTCACGGGGTACGATTCGCATTTGCGGGCGTCGCTGGACGATCACCGTAAGCGCCGGACCCAGTTTGACGCGGAGTTGCGGGGGCGCGTGCTGCGGCCGGAGTTCATTCGCGCGGCGGACTACGAACCGGAAGCGGCGTACGACGCGCTGTACGACACGTGCCGGGGCGGCACGACGCTGGAGCGCGTGCTCGCGCTGGATGCGCGGACGCTGCTGGCGAATTGGCTGGTGATCGATTACAAGATGGGCGCGCGCTTCGGCATCGAGAGCGTGGCGCCGTTCATGGATCGGCGCGTGATGGATCTGGCGCTGCGGATTCCGATCGAGGTGAAGTGTCCGGACGACCGGCCGAAGGCGCTGCTGAAGCGGGCGGCGGAACCGTTGCTGCCGCACGAGGTGATCCACCGCAAGAAGGTGGGATTCCGAACGCCGATGGGCGAGATGTTCCGCGAAGGGCTCGAGGGGTTCGTGCGCGAGATGCTAGGGCCGGGGGATTCGTCGTACTGGGACGTGTTCGAGCCGGCGGGGGTCAGCGCGCTGGTGGAGGAGCATTTTGCGGGAACGCGAAACCTGGGCTGGCAGTTGTGGGCGTTGTTGTGCTGCCGCGCATGGTTTGACCTGTACATCGACGGGAAGGCCGCGCGGGCATGATCGTGGCGGCGCTGCAACCCGGCTACCTGCCCTGGGCGGGCTACTTCAATTTGATGAAGCGGGCCGACCTTTTTGTGATCGAGGACAGCCTCCAGTATACGAAGCAGGATTGGCGGAACCGCAACCGGATTCGGACGCGCGAGGGGTCTGCGTTGCTGACTGTGCCCGTGCGGAAGGGTGCGGTGACGGATCGCATCAACGAGGTGCTGATTGACAATCGCCAGCCGTGGGGGCGGCGTCATTGGAGTCTCATCGAACAGAACTACGCGAAGGCGCCGTTCTGGGTTCAATACAAGGAGTTTTTGCGCGAGTCGTATGCGCGCGAATGGGACCGGCTGGTTGACCTCGACGTGTGGTTTGCGGCGTTTCTGGCGGAGGCATTCGGGATTCGGACGCCGGTGCGGCTGCTGAGCGAGATTCCTGTTGTATTCGGGCCGGACAAGACGAAGAGTCTTGTGGACCTGACGCGCGCGGTGGGGGCGGACGCATTCCTGGAAGGCAGCAGCGGACAGGATTTCATTGAGCCGCGGCAGTTCGAAGCGGCGGGATTGGGGATCGTGTTTCAGGAGTATGAATGCAGGCCGTACCGGCAGCGGTATGAGCCGTTTGTATCGCATTTGTCGGCGCTGGATTTGCTGTTGAACGAGGGGCCCGAGGGTGGGGCGCTGATCTGAAGGGGAATGGGTCTTATGGGTCTTATGGGACTTAGGGGCCGGATGGGATTCCCATAAGACCCATCTCACCACTACCTGTCTGTTGGCTCGAGGATTTCCCGGATTACGTAGAGGGGGTGGTCTTTCACTTCGTGGAAGGTGCGGCCGAGGTATTCGGCGAGGATGCCGGTGGCGAGGAGTTGCACGCCTGCGCAGAAGACCAGCGCGGAGGCCAGAACCCAGAGACCGGAGATTTCGCTCAGAAGGGCGGTTAGGACGGTCGCGAGGACCATCGCGGCGCCCAGGGCTGTTACGAGCGCGCCGAGGTACAGAATGGCGCGCAGGGGCATGAGCGAATAGTTGCAGATGAAGTCGAGGGTCATCGAGACGCATTTGGCGAAGCCGTACTTGGTCTCGCCGGTGTGGCGGGGCGCGTGGCTGACGGCAACCGAGGTGGAACGCCCGTAGCTGAGCCACGCGAGCCGGCCGACGAGCACGCAGGACTTGTCGCGGAAGCGGTTGACGTTGCGCACGAACGCGCCGTCGAGGGCGAGGAAGCTGCTGGCGCTGTCGGGGGTCTTGATGCCGGTGATGCGCGCGAGCAGTCCCGACATCATCCACGAACCGGCGATGCGCCACGCGGGATCCTTGCGCTTCTGACGCTTGCCGTAGACGACGTCGTAGCCTTCGGCGAGCTTGTTGACGAGCAGGGGGATGTCTTCGGGCGCGGTCTGCATGTCGGCGTCGATGGTGACGATAATGTCGCCGCGGGCGTGGTCGAAGCCGGCGATGAAGGCCATCTGCTGGCCGAAATTGCGCGCGAAGCGAAGGATGCGAATGCCGGGGTCGCGCTGGTAGAGCGCGCGCAGGCGCTCGAAGGTGGCATCGGTGCTGCCGTCGTCGACGAAGAGCAGCTCGAAGGGGCGGCCGTAGTCCTGAAGGGCCTTCGTGAGGCGGCCGTAGAGCGGATCGACGTTGTCCTGTTCGTTGAAGCAGGGAATGAGGATGGTCATCAGACCCGGCGTTGCGCTGTTATTCTGTACCAGATCAGGCATCGTCCTTCCTCCAACCCTGCGCGCCATTGTGGGCCGATTGCCCCGTTTGCATCCAGCGCAATTTCCTATACCAGGTGACGCTGCACGGGAACGGCGGCCTTGAAGAGCTTGAAGGCCTCCCCCGGATCGCCGCCCACGAAAATGCTTGAAGTGCCCAGATCCAGAATCTCCGCGCCCATGTTCGCGAGCAGGGCGGCGTTTTGGAGATTGATGTTGCCGTCCACCTCGATGCGCACGGGCAGCTTGCGGTCGCGGATGTTTTCACTGAGGATGCGGACGCGCTCGAAGGCGCTCGGGATGATGGGCTGGCCGGAGTAGCCGGGGTCGACGGTCATGACGAGGACGCGGTCGACGTAGTCGAGCAGATAGTCGAGCTTGGTGAGCGGGGTCGCGGGATTGATGGCGATGCCGGGCGACGCGCCAAGCGTTCGGATTTGGGTCAGGGTGCGCTGGATGAGGCCACCCGCTTCGACGTGGACCGTCAGCGTGGAGCAGCCGGCGTGCACAAAGCGTTCGAGGTAGCGTTCGGGCTGGGCGATCATGAGGTGCGCGGCGCAGGGGAGGCCACAGACCCGGCGGGCCATCTTGATGAAGTCGAACCCGAGGGTGTAGTTGGGCACGAACTGGCCGTCCATGATGTCGAAGTGGAGTTCGTCGCAGCCGGACGTTTCGAGGGCCTTGAGTTCCGCTTCGAGGCGGCCGAGATCGGCGCACATGACGGAGGCGGAATAGGTCAGTTTCTCGTTCAGATAGGTGGTGCCGTTGGTCTGTTCCATGGTGTGCGAGTGGTCTTCCTATTCCTGGGTTTCGTGCTTCTTGAGAAAGGCCTTTACGGCCGAGCGTGTCGGCATGGACGGTTGCGCGCCTTCGCCCATGGCCGCGAGGGCACCGGCGGCATTGGCAAAGCGCAGGGCTTCGCGCGCGGGCGTGCGGCCCCAGACGGTCGCCAGGGCCGCCGTGAAGGCATCGCCTGCGGCGGTGGTATCGACGGGCTGTATCGGGAAGGCCGGAACGTGGATGTTCTCGATTTCGCCGGCGTAGTACGCTCCGCTGGCGCCGATCTTGAGGACGACTTCGCGCACGCCTTGTTCCATGAGGTAGTCGGCGGCGGCTTCGGCGTTGGCCAGGGTTTCGATGCGGATGCCGGTGAGGGCTTCGGCCTCGGTTTCGTTCGGGGAGACGACGCAGGCCTTGCGCAGGATTTCCTGGGGGACCTTCTGCGCGGGGCCGGCATCGAGGATGGACAGTACGCCCCAGCGTTTTGCGAGCGCGAGGGTGGCCATGACGGTGCCGAGCGGGATTTCGAGCTGGACGAGGACGGCCGTGGCCTTCTCGAAGAGCGCCGAGAGCGGCTCGATGTCTTCCGGGGTCAGCTCGAAGTTGGCCGAGGGGGTCACGACGATGCTGTTCTGGCCGTCGTCGCCCACGAGGATCGTGGCCGTGCCGCTGGGCTTGTCGGGGCTGATCTTGACGTGGGAGACGTCGATGTTCTCGGCCTTGAGGCCGGCTATCAGCATGTCGCCGAAGGCATCGGCGCCGACGCAGCCGACGAAGGTGGTTTCGGCGCCGAGACGCGCGGCGGCGACCGCCTGGTTGGCGCCCTTGCCGCCGCAGACGGTCTGGAACGACGCGCCGATGAGGGTCTCGCCCGCGCGCGGGCAACGCGGCACGCGGGTGACGAGGTCGATGTTGGCGCTGCCAACGACGATGATTCGGTTTTGGCTCATGGCTCCTCCGCTGGAGTGGCTAAGACCGGGGGTCCGGGTGGGAAGAGTTTAGCAGATTGCGCGGGGGGCAGTCACTGGGGGAGGGAATTCTGAATGATGAATGCTGAATTCTGAATGAAGAGTGCCTCTTCACCCCCGATGGAGGCGAGGGCGTCTTTCTCCCTCTCCCTTTGGGAGA
>JAVEWL010000226.1:0-7867 GCA_034004565.1 FCB group bacterium
GTGGCCGACGCCCAGAAAATAGCGCTTGACCCCGCCACCGCCGAGGAATACCTACCCCACCTCTTCGACAAACAGATCCCGCCCCCGGCGGCGCACTACGCCAGCATGCGCGAAGACCTCCGCCAGCGCCGCCGCACCGAGATCGACGCCCTCAACGGCGCCATCTGCCGCTACGCCGCGGAGTACGGCGTCCCCTGCCCCACCAACACCCTGCTCACGCGCCTCGTCCACGCCCGAGAACATGCGTTGGGGATCGGGTAGGAGCCAGCGGCTTGAAATACCTCCGCAAACCTGGCACGAAGTCTTGGACCGGATACGGTTCAGTTGCCGGCCTCTGTCGATTGTGGGACGGCTTTGTCGTAGCTCCCCTTTCCAAGGGGAGTTCTTGGCTTGCCCTGAAGACTCCCCTTGGAAAGGGGAGCTACGACAAACCCGCCACGGTGGCTCGGAAGTGCTTCATTCACCGCCGAGGCCTATAATGGCTGGACAGAATGATTGGGAGAAGACCATGAAACATTCCGCTGCCGCAACCGTTATCATTTCGCTGAGCGTCTTCGTCTTCCTGTGCGCTGCGCAGGCCGAGCAGCCAAAACGCCTGAACAACCTCGTCACCGAACTCGCGAGAGAGAGCGGCATCGCCCTGAACCCGGATGCCACCGTCCGTTTCACCCATCCCCGCGAAGGTTGGGTCCACGTGCGGATCGAGACGGATGCGGCCGAAGGCGCCACGCTTGAGGTCTCGACGGCGGCGGGAGACGTCCTCGCCTCGCATGCGCATCCCGAAGGCATGCGGTTTCTCCCCGCGGGCGAGTGCGTGCTGAAGATTCACGGCAACGGCGTATCGAGCCTGCGCTCGATCGTGGTCCGGGCGGTGCCTGAGCTGCAATTCACAGGGATTCAGACAGCGCCCTTCATGGAGGGCCACGGCCCCTACGATTGGGCCTTTCTCGAGGCGAACATACTGCCGAACGTGAACACCGTCGTCGGACCCGCGGAGGACGAGCACATCGACGCCTGGACGGCGCGCGGCGGCAAGTGGGTTGTGGGCACGGGCCTTCCCACAAAGCCGGACCGCCCCGTCACGCCCGAGGAAGCCTTTCAGCACTGGGCTTCCAATGCGGGCATCGCGGATCCGCGGCTGACGGGAATCATGGTCGACGAATTCCACGGCCGCCAGAATGCCAATTACCCCGCCTGGATCGAGGCGGTCCGAAGGCTGGGCGACACGGAGGCGTTTTCGCGGCAACACAAGATCTTCTACGCCTACTGCGGCGGGCCGGGCCTGTACAGCCGGCCGCAATCGCGCGACCTGGTGCGCTCCGTCTTGGGTATAGGCTCGTATATGGCGTGGGAGCGCTACCTGCACGAAATGCCCACGCACGAAGAGGCGCGCGCATTTCTCGACGCGCAACTGGGCGGCGAGATGCGGCGGTGGCAGGAGACATTCCCGGACATCGAGCGGCGCCTCGTGATGGTGGCGCCGATCTTCACACTGGGCCTGAGTATGAACCTCCAGCCCGAGGTGGATTACAAGGCTTGGCTCGACATGCAGATCCAGTACTACGCGACCGACCCGGCATTCGACGGGCTCTTCGGGCTCCAGTACTGGACTGCCACCTATGCCGACGAGGAGTTGCTGCGCTGGGCATACCGTCTCTTCCGGCATTACGGCATCGAGGGAAATACAGCCTTGCTTTCTGACCAGTACGGCTACACCTATGCGCTGGACCACATCTCGAATCCCGACTTTGCGGACGGCTTGGCCGGATGGACCGTCGAGCCCGCCGCCGAAGGAAGCGTGGGCACGGGCTACATCGAGCGCCTGGCGAATCTGGAAGGACGGTACTGGTTACGGCAGGGCACGCCCGACGAGCCCGCCGGCAACACCTTCCTGCTGCTGACGCGCAACGGCGGCAAGCCCAACAGGGTCAGCCAGGAAATTCGCAATTTGAAACCGGGGAATCTCTATTCGGCGAAGCTGATCTCGGCCGATTACGGCGATATCTCGGCCGAAATATCGGAGGAAAAGCGGCTCGATGTGTCGATTGCCGTGGAAGGCGCCGACCCGATTCCCGAGAAGTGCTACCAATCCGCGATCGACAGCCGCATGTCGGTGGCCACCGCGGACTTGTTCGACGGCGGCAAGCTCGCGTGGTTCAACCATCACCGCGCCGTCTTCCGGGCCACCGCTCCGACGGCGAAGCTGGTCATTTCCGACGGTTCGCTGGACCAGCCGGCAACGCGGCAGGTATTGTGCAATTTCGTCGAGGTGCAACCCTACTTCGAGAACTGATGCCTCCAGCTCTACATCCTTCAACGAGCCGCAGCTCCACGGGCAGGGGCGTTAACAGTCGGCGCGGCCGGGCTCGGCGCTATAGCGGAAGCGGCAGCTTGTAACCGACTCGACAATCTCGGGGAATTGCTGTTCGAGCTCGCGCAAGCGCGGTTTGAGCGTTCCTCGCGGGGAAACGCGCCTTTTCGTCGTTCGCACAATTTCCACGTTTGCCATTCCCGCGTATTGGATTTCGTGATTTCACTCTCCCGCCTGGCACGAAAGATGAATTCTTCTTGACACCTTATGTAGTCGGAGTATACTGGTGAAGAAGGGTTCTGGTTTTCACAAATGCACGCTTTTTTTGGTGGAGGGATCTGTCATGCCTGGCACCCGTATGCCCATTGTTCTCCTCGTAGGTATTGCATGTAGCTTCTCTTTCCTGGGCTGTCCCACTGGGCCCGTTGTTGGCGTGTCCGATACTTCGCACGACTTCGGCGCCACGTCGGCCGAATGGTCGTTCGAGGTATGGAATGCGGGCGCGTCGGGAACAACCCTCGACTTCACCGTAACGGCCGACAAACCCGCAATCGAGTGTGATCTGCACAGTGGTTCCAGTACGGGGTCCAGCGATCGCCGCACCGTACACGTCACGCTCGATCGTGCGGAACTGCCGGCCGGCGACTCCCAGTTCGTCCTGATGTTGGCGGCGCCGGGAGCTTCGAGCAAGACGATCCAACTTCAGGCAACGCGTCCCGCGGGTTCGCTCGCCGCAACCATCGAGCCCGCAAGCGCGCGAACGGCCGGCGCCCAATGGCGCGTGGACGGCGGCGCCTGGCGCAACAGCGGGGCAACGGTGACGCTCCTGCTGCCGGGCATGCACACGGTGTCGTACAAAGAGATTCCGGGTTGGACGCGCCCCGAAGATCAGCAAGTGAATATCGTCGCCGGCCAAACCGGCACGGCGGTCGGCACCTACGTCCAGACGTCCACCCCCACCGGCTGGTTGCACGTCACCATTGATCCGGCGGCGGCACGCGCGGCCGGTGCGCAATGGAATGTCGACGGCGGCGCATGGCACGGCCCCGGCGATACGGTCGCGGGTCTCGCGCCCGGGCCCCACACCCTTGCATTCAAGCCCGTCGCGGGATGGAACAAGCCCGACTCGTCCACGGTGACCATCGTCGCGGGAGAAACGGGCGAGTCCAGCGGTCTTTACACGGCGCAAGTGGCGGGACTCCACGTAACGATCGAACCCGAGGCGGCCCGGATGGCGGGGGCGCAGTGGCGCGTGGACGGCGGCGAATGGCGCAACAGCGGCGACACCGTCAGCGACCTCGTGGTGGGCCAGCACACGGTTTCGTTCAGCGATATTGTCGGTTGGACCAAGCCCAACACGCGCTCTGTCGGCATTGTCACCGGCCAGACCACGGAATCGACCGGCACCTACACGCGCCTGAACACATCGATGGTGGTCATGGGCTACAACGATCTCGGCATGCACTGCATGAACGAGGACTTCTCGGAGTTCATGATCCTGCCGCCGTACAACACGCTGCACGCGACGGTCATCGACCGCAGCGGCGAGGAACCGCACATCGTCAAGACCGGCGTGACGGTGAATTACACCATCCCCACCAACACGCATTCCTCGGATAAGACGAACTTCTGGGACTACGTGGACGCGCTCGTGGGCGTTACCCTGGCGAACGACATCGGTCTGACCGGCAACGGCCTCAGCGGCGTCATGGCCTCGCAGTCCACGAACGGCCGCAACGATTGGGCGGTCACCGGCATACCCGTCACGCCGATCGACGACGAGGGCCGCGAGAACCCCTATCCGTTGGCAACCATCACGGTCGTGAAAAACGGCCTGGAAGTCGCGGAGACACAGGCGGTGGTGCCGGTGTCGTGGGAAATCAGTTGCAACCTCTGCCACAACACGCCGGGCATCTCCGCGGCCACCGACATACTTCGCGCCCACGACCGCTTGCATCCGGGCTTGAACCTTGAATCCAAGAAGCCGGTCATGTGCGGCAGTTGCCACGCACAGGCGCCGCTCGGCACCACCGGCACGCCAAGCCTGTCCCGCGCGATGCACCATTCGCACGCCACGCGCATGGCGCAGGCCGAATTAACCGTCAACTGCTACGCCTGCCATCCGGGTGTCCGCACACAATGCCTGCGCGACATCCACTACGCGCGCGGCATGGTCTGCATGGACTGCCACGGCACCATGAACGACGTGGCCGATCCGACCCGGCGGCCCTGGGAAGATCAGCCCAGTTGCGGTTCGTGCCACGCGCGGGCCGGATTCGAGTTCGAACAGCCGGGCGTACTGTACCGCAATTCAAAGGGCCACATGGGCGTCCACTGCGCCGCTTGCCACGGCAGTCCCCACGCCATCACGCCGACCGTAACCACCGCCGACAACCTGCAGGCCCTCGCGCTGCAGGGCCACGCCGGCACCATCGACACCTGCGCGGTTTGCCACAATGAGGTACCGGACGATCCCTTCCCGCATCGCATAGACGATGACGAGGGAGACGACGACAAGTAACAATTGCCGCGAAAGAGCGCAAAGAACACAAAGAAAGACGGGAACCTTGTTTGGGTTCCCGTTTTTCTTTGTGTTCTTTGCGTTCCTTTGCGGCTATTAATTCTTAGCTTTCGCTGAGCGAATCGTGAATTCGTAAATAAGACTTATACCGGATCGCGGGCAGATCCCCGCTTTCGACCGCGGCCAGGATGGCGCAGCCGGGCTCGCTTTGATGACGGCAATCGCGGAAGCGGCAGCTCGTGGCCAGTTCGGCGATCTCCGGAAAGTACAGATCGACCTCCTGGGCTTCGAGCCCGTGGACGGCCATTTGTCGCACGCCGGGCGTGTCGATGATGCGCGTGCCGCCCTGGAGCTCGTGCAGGCGCGCGCGGCGGGTGGTGTGGCGGCCCTTGTCGTTGAAGCGGCTCACGGTCTGCACCACGATATCCATCTCGGGGTCAAGCGCGTTGATGAGCGACGATTTGCCGACGCCGCTCTGGCCCGCAAGCACGGTGAGCTTTCCTCGCAGGAGTTCGCGCAGTTCGTCAAGCCCCTCACCCGTCGCGCAGCTCGTACGGACGACCGACATGCCCAGTTCGCGGTACGCATGGATCGCTTCCGGCTCTTTGTCGGTCAGGTCGACCTTGTTGAGGCAGATGATCGGCTCGATACCCCCCACTTCCGCCGCAATCAGATAACGATCCACGACGCCCGCCTTGAAGCGCGGCTGCAAGGGCGCGGTCACGATGAGCAGCGCGTCGATATTCGCCGCAACAATCTGCTCCCTGCCGTTGGGCATGCGCCGGCTCAGCTTGGTGCGACGCGGCGCCACGCCGCGCACCATGGGATCGGTCCCCTCCCACTCCACGCGCACGGCATCGCCCGCGGCCAGCGCGGCGCTATGGCGCTCGATGGAGCGCTCGTCGACACGGCACAGGCGCTCCTCGCCCTCGTGCTGCACCCACGCCCACTGGCCCGAGTATGCCAGCAGAAGCGCGTTGGGCACGACGTTGGGATCGCCGATGGGCGAATCGGCGTCGCGCGCCTCGTATTCGTACTGAGGCGTCGAACTCAGTTGCCGGTCGTGCTGGCGTTCCCAGTTGTCGGCACTGACCTTCTGTCGGCCCTTCTTCTTCTTCACGCTGCGGCTCGCTGTCCATGGACGATGAGGGCTTCCCAGCCGGTTTCGCAGTCGATGCGGCCGGTGGGTTCGAGCGCGGCATTGAGCCGCTCGACGCCCTCGTTGAATTCGGTGTCCGTCATCAGATCAAACGTCGATAGAAACCGCGCGGCCACCTTCGCGGCATAGGCGCGGTCGATCGCTCGCGGTTCGGAAACTGTATCACAGCCGACCTGCTCCAGCCCGGTGTCGCGCATGGACGCCACCAGGGCTTCCTCGCTCGGGAAACGCGCCAAGTCAATCGGCGCGAAGCTCGGGAAGAAGCGGGTCATCGGGTGTCGGCGAATGTAGTCGTGGGCGGTCGTCACGAATGCGCATACGCCGCCGGGACGCAACACGCGGCGGCATTCGCCGAACAGACCACGAAGCTCCGGAATGTAATGCAGCATGTAGCACCCGAACACGAAATCCACCGAAGCGTCCGCCAGCGGAATCGCCATCGCATTCGAGCGGACCCAGGCGCTGCCGGGAATGCCTTTCGCCACGGCCTTCGCGAGCATCCCTTCGGAGAGCTCCCCGCCAATCAGCCTGCACGGGTACACGCTCTGGAAAGCCGCGCTGACGTTGCCGGTGCCGGGACCCAGTTCGAGCACGCGTTTCGCGCCGCAGGACTCCGCCAAACGCACGAGGACGGGCACAAACGGCCCGCCCACGCTGCGATGTCGATCGTACGAATGCGAAATGCGCTCGTAATTTATCCCATGCCGGGATTCCTCGCGGCTATCAGTCACGCTCGAACGAGCAGCGCTTCATGAGGAACGCTTCGACCTCTTCAATCGGCATGCGGCTCTGTTCCATCGAATCGCGCTCGCGCAGGGTGACGGTGCCGTTCTCCTTCGTGTCGTAGTCGACCGTAATGCAGAAGGGCGTGCCGATTTCGTCCATGCGGCGGTAGCGGCGGCCGATGGCGCCGGACTGATCGTAAAAAGTCGGGAGCTTCTTGCGGAGTTTTTTCTCGAGTTCGATGGCGATTTCGGCAAGCCCGTCCTTCTTCACGAGCGGGAACACGCCGGCCTTCACGGGCGCGAGCTTCGGGCTGAAGCGCATCACCGTGCGGGTCTCGCCGTTCACTTCCTCTTCCGCGTAGGCGTCGCAGAGGACCGCGAGGCAGGTGCGGTCCGCGCCCGCCGACGGCTCGATGACGGTCGGGATGTAGCGCTCCTTCTTCTCTTCGTCGAAGAAGGAGAGGTCCTTGCCGGAATGCTTCGAATGCTGCGTGAGATCGTAGTTGCCGCGGTTCGCGAGACCCTGCAGCTCGCCCCAGCCGAAGGGGAATTCGTATTCCACGTCGACCGTGCGCTTCGAGTAGTGCGCGAGGCTCTCCTTCGGGTGCTCGTACCAGCGCAGCTTCGCCTCGCGGATGCCCAGGTCGAGGTACCACTTCCAGATCTGGCCCATCCAATGATCGAACCATTGCAGTTCTTCTTCCTCGCGGCAGAAGAATTCGATTTCCATCTGCTCGAATTCGCGGCTGCGGAAAATGAAGTTGCGCGGATTCACCTCGTTGCGGAAGCTCTTGCCGATCTGGCCGATGCCGAACGGGATCTTCATGCGCGAGGTGGAGTAAATGTCTTTGAAATCGACGAAAATGGACTGGCAGGTTTCCGGCCGCAGATAGGTCTCGACGGCGGTGTCCTCGCTCACGCCCAGTTTCGTGCGCAGCATGCTGTTGAAGGCGCGGGGTTCGGTCAACTCGCCGCCGCAGTCCGGGCACACGATACCTTCGAGATGATCCTGGCGGAAGCGGTGTTTGCATTCCTTGCAGTCCACCACGATATCGTGGAACTGCTCGACGTGCCCGCTTGCGATCCACACCTGGGGCGCGGTGATGATGCTGGCGTCGAGCCCGACCATGTCGTCGCGCTGCCGAACGAAG
>JAVEWL010000227.1:0-7860 GCA_034004565.1 FCB group bacterium
ACCGAACGCCACGAATCCCGCCGCATCGACAACCAGCTCCGGGGCCGTTGCGGCCGCCAGGGCGATCCGGGCAGCACGCGCTTTTTCCTGAGCCTCGAGGACGAAGTAGCCCGCCTCTTCGGTGGCCACAGGGTCAAGAAAATCGTCGACTGGATCGGTTCGGACCAGATGGACGACGAACCGCTTAGCCAGGGCATGGTCACGCGCTCGATTGAACGCGCCCAGCGCCAGGTGGAAGAGCACAACTTCGAGATCCGCAAGCACCTGCTCGATTACGACGACGTTATGAACCGCCAGCGCCTCATCATTTACGAGATGCGCCGCGACGTGCTCGAGGACCGGGACATCACGGGCCGCCTCCAGGACATGTTCGCGAACCTCATTGACGACATCTGCGCCGACTACGCGCCGCAGGACGTCCTGCCCGAGGAGTGGGACCTCGACGGCCTCCGCATGCGCTTCAAGCAGATTTTCGGCTTCGATCCGGACCTCGCGGACGAGGAGAACCAGCCCAAGGAATTGCCCGACCAATTGCTCGATATGGTCACGAAGAAATACCGCGGCCACGAACAGTCCATGGCCGAGTACATTCGCGAGGAGTTCAAAGAACAGATCGGCGGCGACGATTCCCACATCGATTTCGGCAAGCTCGCGCGCAAGCGCATCCACGATTTCGAGTTGATGGCGCTGTTGAACGCGGTGGACGACCGCTGGATCGAGCACCTGTATTCGATGGATTACCTGCGCGAATCGGTCCGCCTGCGCGCCTACGGCCAGCGCGACCCGCTCGTCGAATACAAGACGGAAGGCTTCGAGCTCTTCGAGCAAATGATGAAAGCGGTCGAAGAGAACGTGGTGCAAACCCTGTACCGCGTCACCGACCCCGACTTCTTCCGCTCGCGCAAGCTTGCCGCGCTCCAGGGACGCCAGGCCGCCAAAGACGACCCCATGGACCGACTGTCGCGTTACACCTATGTCAGCGCCGACAAGCAGCAGGATCGCAGCTTCAGCGTCTACGACACCAGCCGCTTCCAACTCGCAGGACAGGCCGCCACGGGCGACAGCGAGGACGGCGGCGGCGCCCACGAAGAACCCAAAGTCAAACGCGAACCGATCCGCGTCGAGGTGCGCATCGGCCGCAACGATCCCTGCCCCTGCGGCAGCGGGAAGAAATATAAGAAGTGCTGCGGCACCGAAAACCTGTAATCGTCGGCGCGATCGTCCTCTCGTTTTGGGCGATCATGACGGCACTCCTCATCAACCGCGAGGTCCTGGCACCCGGGGCCTCGCGAGCCGCGCCGAGAACCGCCCTCCCCACGAAGCCCCAGGACGTATGGCTGGGCGTCTTCGTGCCCGGCGAGCGGCGCATCGGATACATTCACGCCCAGTCCGCGCCCGAGCCGCGCAACGGCCTGCCCGGCGCCCGCATGCACCTTACCGCCAACCTCCAGATGTCGCTCCTCGGAGAAACCGCCGATGTTCAGGTCGCAGGCAACGTCTGGACCGGCCTCGATACCTCCGAATTCCAGTTCACCGTACGCTCCGGCGATCACGATCTCCGCGCGGAGGGCCGCGTCGCCGACGGCCGGCTCACGGGCGAAGTCCTCACCGCCGGAGAACGAATGCCGCTCGACTTCCCCATGAACGGCAACGCCATCTTCACGGGCGGCATGGGCGGAATGGCCGGTATCCCCGCGCCAAAACCCGGCGAGGAATTCACCATCAGCACCTTCGACCCCATCACGCTGTCCGCGGCGCCCGCGCGCGTCACCTACGCTGGACGCGACACCCTCACCATCGGTGGGGAAGACGTCTCCGCGACGATCGCCGAAGTGAGTTCGAGCGGAATCGCCTCGCGCGTGTGGCTCGGCGACGACAACGAAGTGCTGCGCGCAGAGACGCCCTACGGTCTCACGCTCGCACGCATCACGCCCGAAGAAGCCCACGAGGCGCCCGCAGGCAATGCCGGAGGCGAGGCCGATCTGCTCAGCGCCGTCGCAATTCATCCCACGGGCACAAAGCCCTTCCGCGGCGCACAGGCCATGCGCATCCGAATCGACGGCGTCGACGAAAACACCGGCCTCCCCGAAGACGAACAGCAGCGTGCCGTAAGCCGTCGCGAATACACCATCGAGGCCGCGCCGGACAATGTCCCCGCCCGCGCCGAACCCGAAGGCGGCGTAGAACCGCACCTCGCCTCCGACGCCCTCATTCAGGCGGCTCACCCGCTGATTGCCGAGCAGGCCGCCACTATCGTCGGCGCGGAAACCGACCCGTGGAAAAAGGCCCAGGCCATCTACAACTGGGTCTACAAAAACATTCAGAAGAAACCCGTCGCCAGCGTCCCCTCGGCCCTCGAGGTCCTGAAGACCCGCCAAGGCGACTGCAACGAGCACACCGTCCTCTACGCCGCCCTCGCGCGCGCCGTGGGCATCCCCACGCGCGTCGCCGTGGGCATCGTATGGAGCGACGAACTCGACGGTTTCTACTACCACGCCTGGCCCGAGGTTTTCGTGGATCGCTGGATCCGCATCGACCCCACCCTTGGCCAGCCCCAGGCCGACGCCACGCACATTAAAATGGCCACAGGAGATATACTTCAATGGGCGCGAATCGTCCCCTACATGGGCCGCCTGAAAATGGAGGTGCTGGGCATACGATGAGGCAATGCAAATGAGTCTTATAGGTCCTATGGGTCTTATGGGAACCCATCCGCCCCATAAGACCCATAAGACCCATTCCTAAATCACCCGGGACAAACCATGATCCAAACCGAAAACCTCACCAAGCGCTTCGGCCCCAAAACCGCCGTCGACAGCCTCACCATCGAGGTTCCGCCGGGCGAATTCTTCTGCTTTCTGGGCCCCAACGGCGCCGGCAAGACCACCACGATCAAGATGCTGACCGGCCTGCTTCTCCCCACCGCCGGCCGCGCCATCGTCGGCGGCTACGACATCCAGCGCGATCCCATAGAGGCCAAACGCCTGATCGGCTATATCCCCGACCACCCGTTCCTCTACGAGAAACTCACCGGCCGCGAGTTCATGCGCTTCGTCGCGGGCCTATACCGACTCCCCCACGCCGCCAACGGCAAGGCCTCCGACCTGCTCGACCAATTCGAAATCGGCGGCGTCGCCGACCAACTCATCGAGAACTACAGCCACGGCATGCGCCAGAAACTCTCCTTCGCGTCCTGCTTCCTCCACGAACCCAGCATCGTCATCGTCGACGAGCCCTGGGTCGGCCTCGACCCAAAGAACATCCGTTTCGTAAAGGACTTCCTGCGCGAGAAAACCCGCGAAGGCGTCACCGTCTTCATGTCCACCCACACCCTCAGCATCGCTGAGGAAGTCGCCGACCGCATCGGCATCATCTACGGCGGCCGACTGCGTCACGTCGGTTCCGTGGCCGACATCAAGGCCCTCTCGAAAGAGCAAGGCACCCTCGAGGACGTCTTCCTCGAACTCACCCAGCCCGAGGAACTATGAGCCAACTCCTCGTCATAGCCGCCGCCAAACTGCGCTTCATCGGCCATGCCTTCGCCTCGGTTCGCAACGAATCGAAGCTGAAAATAGGCGTGGTATCCATTGCCGCGGTGCTGCTGTGGCTGGGCGCGCTCCTGCTCTTCTACGAGAGCTTCAGTTGGCTCCACAAGTATCTCTACGACCCGCGCGGCGCCGGCGTCGACATCACCGACATCCTCATGGCGCGCCTGCTGTCGGTCTTCGCGCTCGCCCTCTTCTTCATGCTCATCTTTTCCAACGTGCTCATCGTCTACTCGACCCTCTACCGCTCGCGCGAAGTCGAATACCTCGTCCAAAGCCCGCTCTCGTTCCGCTCCCTCTTTATCGCGCGTTTTATCGAATCCGTCTTCATCAGTTCCTGGGCGTCAGCCTTCCTCGGCTCGCCGCTCATCCTCGCATACGGCATCGTCTCGCACGCCTTGCCGCCCTTCTACCTCGCCGCCGTCGCCTTCTACGTCCCATACGTCACTATCCCCGCGGCCCTCGGCGCGCTCATCGCGATCTTGCTCGTGCGCTTCCTGCCGCGACTCAACCGTTTCGGCGTGTTCGCCCTCGGCGCGCTCGCGATCACGGGCGTGTTCCTCTACCTGCGCCAGCGCGTCGACGTAAACCGCCTCACCGACCAACTGCTCGTAACCACCCTGCTCGACGCCAGCGCCCGCACGCAGTCGCCGTTCTTGCCGAGCCACTGGGCCGCGCGCGGCGTGCTCAGCGCAGCCCAGGGCCGCTACGCCGACAGCCTGTTCGATTTCCTGCTGCTGCTATCGAACGCTCTTATGCTCACCTGGCTCGCCTGCGAACTCGCCAACCGCCTGTTCATCTCCGGCTGGTCCGCGCTCACCGGGTCCGCGGGCCTGCGCGTCCGCCGCGCCGGACGCGGCATCCTCGGCCGGCTCGACGGCGCCCTCGGCTTCCTGCGCGAACCCACCCGCTCGCTCGTCGCCAAAGACATCCGCCTCTTCTGGCGTGACGCGACCCAGTGGACCCAGTTCGCGATCTTCTTCGGACTTATGGCGTTCTACGTCGCCAACCTGCGCAACCGCGGCCTCACCGGCGAAAGCGAGCTCTGGCGCACCTGGGTCGCGTGCCTCAACCTCGCCGCCTGCACCCTCATCCTCGCCACGCTTACCAGCCGTTTCGTGTATCCCCTTATCAGCCTCGAAGGCCGCCGCTTCTGGATCGTCGGACTCGCCCCACTCACCTTCCGCCAGCTCGTCTGGCAGAAATTCTGGCTCAGCGTCTTCACGTGCTCCTTCTTCACCGTGGGCCTCGTGATACTCTCCGCCTATATGCTCCGCCTCCCCCCGCTGCCCTTCGCGCTCTCGATCTACACCATCTGCCTCACCAACCTCGCCCTGTCCGGCCTCGCCGTAGGCCTCGGATCGCTATACCCCAACTTCCAGGAAGACAACCCCGCCCGCATCGTCAGCGGCATGGGCGGCACCCTCAACTTCCTCCTCAGCATGGCCTACATTGTCCTCGTCGTAGGCGCCCTCACCGCCTTCATGCTCTGGCTGGTCCTCCGCCGCCAGATCTCCGACAGCGCCTACTGGACCGCCCTCATCGCAACCCTCGTAACCATCACCCTTGCCAGCCTCGTCGCCCTCTTTCTCCCCATGCGCCTCGGCCTTCGACACCTCCGCACCTCCGAGTTCTGACACTTCCCCGATAGCCTTGCCCTCGGTCGGTGCGCGCCCCCTCAACCTTGTAAAACCCTCTCCCCCGATGGGGGAGAGGGGGAATTCAACAACGGACTTTGCTGAGCTTTCCCCCTCTCCCCCATCGGGGGAGAGGGTTTTACAAGGTTGAGGGGGCACTCGGTCCATCCCGTCCATGGGGTCCACCGCCTCCATAACCCCCACCACGCTTGCCCCCGCCCCCGCCCTCTTGGACCCGGTTCCGCCCAGGAGGCTCCCCAAGAAAGATCTCGCCCTCCAAACCCGCGAGCACACGCAATTCCTCGTCATCGACGACGCCGTCCAACGCGCCGTCACCGAGTCCGGTGTCAAGGAAGGCGTGTGCACCGTCTTCGTCCCCCACACCACCGCCGGCATCACCATCAACGAAAACGCCGACCCCGACGTCGTCCGCGACATGACCGTCGCCCTCGAGCGCGCGGTCCCCTGGAACGCCCACTACGCCCACGCCGAAGGCAACGCCGCCGCCCACGTCAAAGCCAGCATGATGGGCTTCAGCCAACAGGTCCTAATCCACAACGGCCGCCTGCAACTCGGCACCTGGCAATCCATTTACTTCTGCGAATTCGACGGCCCCCGCCACCGCAAAGTCTGGGTGCAGGTCCTAAAGACCGATTCCTGACCCCCTATCCCCCCATCCCATGCAAAAGACCGGACCCACGAATCGGGGTCCGGCCTTTGAAGCTGCTGGATCTCTTGGGGTAGCCTGCCGTGCTAGGCGCGCTTGCGAAGCCGTCGGCCTACCATCGCCGCGAGGCCGAGGCCCAACAGCGAAAGCGTCGCCGGCTCGGGTATGATCTCTTGGTCGCCGCCACGAATGACGGCCCATTCCTCGAAACCGGCAGAAGCGCCGTTGGGACGGCCAAACTCGGAATACAGGTACACGTAATCAAAGTCCGGCGCGAACAAATCGTCGCGGACATAGAAGAACATGTCGCCCGAACCACTGCCAGAGCCCAGCGCCGCGTTGAGCTCGATCGTATTGTCAACACCGTCGTCAAGACGATAGACAAACGCGTGCGCCGGAATTTCGAGCACGCCGCCCGAGAACGTTGTCACGTTCGGATTGGCGGTGTCGGACTGAAGCACCTGAATCTCCATGAGGCTCAGCAACTCCCCATCCTGGCCCAGCGACTCATTGATGTCCAGCAGGAACTGACGGTAATCAACGCCGCTGATGTTCACGATGGGAATGTCGGTCAACAGTAGCGCGTGATTGTGTATGTCCGAGCTGCCGTTGTCAAAGACGTTGTTTACCGTCGTGTTATAGCCTTGCTCAAAGGTCTCGTTACCTTGCGCCTGGACTTGCACAAACGTGTCAATGACGCCGGTCCCGGTGGGCTGAGCGGTGGTCCATTCGAAAATGGCGCCGCCGATCGTCCCGCTCGTCGTATCCGGTGACACGTTATCGCTCGAGGTCGCCAAGTCGAGAACCGCGGCATAGGCGGCTACGGGCATCACCACCGCGATGGCGACACCCGCAATAAAGGTTACTGCCCTAATCGTCATATACATTTTCTCCTTCTCATCCATAGTTTTCCAGTAATCACACCCTTCAAATAGTCCTGCCACCCTCGTCCCATGACACCACGAAAACTCAAAATGGATATCGCGACAAAACGACACGCCGCGGCAGTAAACTGAATAGGGATTGGCTGCCGAATTCGTTCGAACCCGGCAAAGCGCGATGAACTCGTCCGTGCCTGAGTTGAAGCACGGGGTGGGACTGGATACGCCGCGACCTGCACGACGCAAAGAGACTCATGCACCAGAAAATGGAGCGCACAAGGCAAGAAGCTGTAAAGCTGTATACAAAACCCGAAAGGAGCAACCAGAACAAATGTAATATACACAGAATTATGGGCTTTGTCAATACGTGCTTTACCCTACCCCTTTGCGAATGATTGAAGATCTATTGGGAACTTTCGTCTGAATGATAGACTTTATCAAGGTGTCGCATTCGCTCTACCGGCGCCCCGTTGCACCTAGGCCGAATCAGGGTTGAATCCGCATGCTTTTGGTGTGAGCCGTTCATGCTTGCATCCCGCAAAAGGACGCGGATGCAAACGTGAACCGGCGTAGAATGAGGATTCCAGCATGTTTTTGACCATGGTTTTTATAGCGTTGAGTTCGATGGGCCAGGCGGAGGAACCGGCGCAGAAGCTCACCGCCGAAGACTTGGAACCAATCGCCAAGCTCGGCATCCAGCGCGTCCTGTCGCGCGTGCTCGAGGTTCCGGTAACCGTCGGCACGCTCGAGTTTCTGCCGGACGAGGAACGCATGGTGTTGAGCGACGTGAAGATCGCCAATCCCGAAGGATACGAGGCCCCCAATGCCATTACAGCGGACAAAGTCGAACTCGCCGCCAATATCCGCAGCCTCTTCTCGCCTTCTCCGGAAATCAAGCTCATCCAGGTGGCCGGCGCGAAGGTCAATGCCGAGACGCGACTGCCCCAGGGCTCAAACATCACAAAACTGCTGAACAGTGCCAAGTCCGCGCGCAAGGGACCGATGCAGGCCCGCGCCCCAAAGCAATGGCGCATCGAGAAGGGCGTGCTGCAAGGCGCCGAGGTAAACATGGGCACCCAACTCCTGACGACGCATACCTCCCAAAAGAAGATCGGGACTATTGAAATGGA
>JAVEWL010000228.1:0-7849 GCA_034004565.1 FCB group bacterium
GTTCAAGGGAAAGGAAGCCGTTCTTCGTATCGTGGACAACGCCACCGGTGGCTGGGGACATATTAACGTGGACGACATCAAGCAAACCGATACCAAACCGCCCCTGCCCGTCGAGAAGACGCGCAAGCTCACCCTGAACCGCGCATACCTCAACTTCCCCGTGAAGACGGGCGCGCCGAAGCGCCTCGTGGCCCTCGAGGTGGACGGAAAGGTGGCGCGGCAATTCGACATCGAATTGGTCGAGAGTGAACCCGAATTCTGGACGTTCATGGATCTTGCGCCGTTCGCCGGGAAGAAGGCCACGCTGCGTGCGTTCGAGATGCCCGAGAATTCGAAGGCGTTGGACGCTATCGAACTATCCGACGAGATCAAAGGCGGCGAGAACTTCTACAAGGAGCCCTTGCGGCCGCAATTCCATTTCACCTCGCGCGTGGGCTGGCTTAACGACCCCAACGGCCTCGTCTATCAGAACGGCGAATACCACCTCTTCTACCAGCACAATCCCTACGGCTGGAATTGGGGCAACATGCATTGGGGTCACGCCGTCAGCCCCGACCTGGTGCACTGGAAGGAACTTCCCATTGCGCTGTACACCGACCCGATGGGCACCATGTTCTCGGGCTCGGCCATCATCGACACGCCGGACTCACTCGGCCTGAACCGCGAGGGCAAGCAGGCCCTGGTGGCCTTCTACACCGCCGCGGGCGGCGCCAGCGTCGAGTCGGCCAATCAGCCCTCCACCCAGTGCATGGCTTACAGCCTCGATAAGGGCCGTTCCATGACGAAGTTCGAGGGGAACCCGGTCCTGGGCAACTTCGTCGACGGGAATCGCGACCCGAAAGTCGTGCGGCACGAACCGTCGAAGCGTTGGATTATGGCCCTCTACATGAAAGACAGCGACTACGCCCTCTTCGGTTCAGACGACATGAAGAAGTGGGAGAAGCTCTGCGACGTAAGCATTCCGGGCACGAGCGAGTGCCCGGAGTTCTTCGAGATCCCCATCCAGGGCAGGGCAGGGGAGACCCGCTGGATCTTCTACGGCGCAAACGGTGGTTACCTCATCGGACACTTCGACGGAAAGGCCTTCACCACTGAGTCAGGCCCGCACATGCTCCACAACGGCAACGCCTTCTACGCCGCGCAGACCTACAACAACACCCCTGACGGCCGCCGCATCATGATGGGTTGGGGCCAGGTGGCCTTTCCGGGCACGGGCTTCAACCAGCAGATGACTTTCCCCGTCGAGCTTACGCTTCGCGAAACCGCCGAAGGCCTGCGCCTCTTCACCATGCCCGCCCGAGAGGTGGAATCGCTCTACGTCGAATCGCGCAATCTCGAACCGAGGCCCATCGCCGGCGGCGCCAACGTTCTCGAAGGCATCGCGGGCGAACTGCTTGATCTGGATCTGACCATCGCTCTCGGCACGGCGCAGGGTTTCCGTCTAGGCATCGGCGACTTCGCGCTCGCGTACGACGCCGTAAAGCGGGAGTTTTCCAGCGCTGACAAAACCGCCAAACTCGTTCCAGAAGACGGCCGTATCCATCTGCGTGTTCTTGTGGATCGCAGCAGCGTGGAAATATACGCCAACAACGGCCGCGTCTACATGCCCATGGGCAGCGTCACTCCCGAGAAGCGCAACCTGACCCTGACCGGCGACGGCGCCAGCCTCGATGCCGGCACTATCCACACCCTGAAGTCCATCTGGCAATAGCGCAATTCAGGTTTGAATTCGCAGGTGCTCCTGGAAACGGCCTTTCCTCGCGCGCCTCGCTTCCCGCTTGTCTTCCCCGAAGGGGAAGATGACATTGCACTGCTTCGCGTGCGAGAAAGGCCAAACGCCAGTCCACGGCCTTACGGCCGTGGGGTCCGTTACGGACGCGGAAATGTCGACGCGTAACCGCCGCCCATATTACGGGCCAGCCACAAGCGATAATCGAGGTTTTCCATGGGCGAGACCCGCTTGGTAGCGATGGGGGTGATGGCCGTCACGATGCAGATGCGCACCGGTTGATCCGGCTCGGTTACCAGCAGCGCTAATTCGTCCCGGCTGTCCCCGCACAGGTCGGCCACGACGACAATCGAGGAGGCGCCCAGGGGGTTCGGGATTTCGTTCTCGATAGGCACGATCTCTTTGCCGTTGAATTTGCCGACGGACTTTCCGCCACCGGAAATCATCTCGCTGATGGGATCGCCGTCCCATTCCACCGGTATCGAGCCGGACGGAAATGGGTCGAGCAATTCCTTGCCTTCGGCGGAGAAGAGGGCCAGATCAGAGGCGCCGTGACCGTTCCGGTTGGTGACACATTCGATCCCGGGCGAGTCGGCCCAGATATCGGCCACCCAGTTGTAGTGGGCGTGGGTCCAGCGAGGGTCATCGTCACGGTTCATCTTCCAGAGAATCTTTCCCGAATCGGCATCGACCATGTAGAGCCCCGCGTAGAGCGTCGATTCGATGGCATACAGCACTTCCAAGCCGGGATGGGTGGGAACGAAATCGTGGATGCTGACGAGATCCGGGTGCTGCTTGTAGGTTGACCAGCGCAAGGTGCCGTCCGCATTCAGACAGGTCGTGCCGTCGAAGACTTCCTGCTTGCCGTCCCCGTTTACGTCCGCGACTTCGATGCGGTGCGACCCGCTGCCGGTGGTTTCTCCAAAGCTCTCGAACTTCCACAAGAGATTCAGCTTCGCGTCGTAGGCGGTGAACACCTCGTTTTCGTAGAGGCCGGTCTGGGTCACCAGGGCGGGGTGGACGCCGTCGAGATAGGCGACGGACATGTGAATGCGCGTCGAGGAGCGCTCGAAGTCCGACACCATCGCGGGCCACGGCGCCTTGGCCAGAACGTCGCCGGACAATCCATCGAGCACCGCGACAAAAACGTCGTCGCCAATCTGGAGCCGCGTGGCCACTTCGGCGCGCCCGTCGCCGTCAAGGTCCCACACGACGAAGGGGACATTGTGGCTGTTTCCAAAACAGGTGTTGTGCCGGCTCACATCCTTGCGCCAAAGCGAACGGCCGTAGGAAGCGAAGGCCTCCAACTGCACGGGAAGTCCGGGGTCCTGGGAACGCTCTGAATTGCCGTTGGGCAGCCGCAGCACGCAATCCGTTACGCCGTCGCCGTTGAGGTCGCCGAAAACCGGATCGGCCGTGAGAAACGAGCCCGGTTTGCCGCCCTGTGCCGGGGAGGCGGGGAAGAGAGGAACAAAGGAGGCCACCACGGGATTCGCCTGTTCCTCGACGGTGATATCGATCCATTCGGAGCGCTTCCCCGGGGTGCCGTCGGCATTCAGCGGGCGGACATAGTAATGATACCGGGTGCCCGTCGTGAGCCCTTCGTCCACGCAGCACGTGGAGTCCTGGATCGGAGCCGGATTGATCTTGACGCCCGCGTCGGTGCGATACGCGGCGCGATACACGTCAAAGGACGTTGTCGCGGCATCCTCGGAAAGCATGGCCCAGCTCAGGAAGACCCGGCCTTCGCCCATCGAAGCGGCACACAAACGTCGGCGCTGGATTCGCCAATCCACGCCTTGCGGCGCGCGCACGGGGCGGAATCCGACATCCGGCAGGCGCATCCCGGAAGAAAACCCTTGCCGTATGCCGACTTTGAGGTACATCGCGCTTGCGGCCCAGGAGCCTCCCATGATGGTCTTTTCGAGTTCGCCCTGATTGGCAATGCGGTAGGAGTAGTTCTTCGTGCCCCATTCCTCGACACGGTCCACCATTTGCCACACGTTGCCGGCCATGCCGTACAGCCCGTATCCGTTGCGTGGACCGGAAGCCGCAGGTTGCAGGTAATCCGCCCACTTGCTGAAGTCGCGCGATCCGTCCGGATCGAAGTTGGCGCGTGTCTCGGGCAGGTCTTCACCCCAGGGATACGTGATGGGATTCTTGCCTCCGCGGGCCGCGTATTCGAATTCATCGATGGTGGGGGCCCGATACACGCGGTTCTCGGCTTCCGTGCGCCAGGCCAGGTAGGCGTCAAAGTCGTAGCGGGTCACGAAGACGACGGGGTAGTCTTCCTTCCCCGCGGGGATCTGGCCGTCTTTCCAGTGCGACGGCGCCGAATGCCCGGTGGCGGCGACGAATGCCTTGTACTCCGCGTTTGTCAGCGGGTGGTCGAGGATCTCGAAGTCCTCGAGCCGCGATGTCTTGTCGCCCGAGACAAAAGTGGCGCCGCGAACGAACACGAATCCGTCCGAGGTCGCGGTTCCATCTGGGACTTGCGCCAGGATTAGCGATGCTACGAGTGCGAGAAAGGTTCCCACCGTTCATTCTCCCGTTCTTCTGACAGCCGGTTCCGCAGAAGCTTGAGCATCTGCGATTCTGGCAGTACGGCATTGCAGCGTCAAGCAGGTTATCGAAAGGTGGTTAGGCGGAAGCAGGAGAGATCGAAGCGGTTCATCGGGTATTTCCGGGAAGGACCGTCCTCGTAGCTCCCCTTTCCAAGGGGAGTCTTTGTCCGACCAAGAACTCCCCTTGGAAAGGGGAGCTACGAGGACGGACGTTCCAGGAGACATTGGAAGACTCCCAAAAACTATCCTTTGAGCGTCAGCGCGACGACGAGGTCGCCCTTCTTCAGCTTCAGGCCGCCGAGGATCATCTTGTCGCCCGATACGGCTTTCACTGTCGTCACCAGCGCCTTGCGCACCGGCTCCTTGGCGTCGGCGTCCTCGCGCCGCTCCTCGATCCACACCTTCGTGCGGATCAAGCCCTTCTCGTCCTTCGACAGCGGGGCCACGCAAAGTGTATAGGTGTCATCGATACGCAAACGGGCTTCGCGCTCGAAGTCGGTCTTGGTCGAGCCGGCGGCTATCTTGCGGAAGTTGGTATACGGCAGTTCCTTGAGCGCATTGCAGGTGGGAACATCGAGGTCGGCACTAAAATGCTTCTCACGCTTCGCATTCGCTTCGCCCGCGTCGTCGGTGGCTTCCACAGCGACCATCGTCACGGCAATAGCGCCTGTGGCCGGTTTGTCGGTCGGTCCCACAAGCGCTATGAGCAAAACGAATGCCGCCGCCAGGTTCATAGAACATCCTTCTGAGGCCGGTGCACCCAGATGATGGCCGTCTTCTTGTCGGTCGAGTCCTGCGTCTTCACCGTGGCGCCCTCGACTTCGGTTGACGCCGATTCCACCACCGTGTGCTGCGCCACTACCGGGTCTGGGCCGCCGGTGAACACGGCAAACAGCGATATCGCCACAATCATCGACGCCGCCGACAGCGACAGGAGGGCCCAAAGTCCGGTCCGCCGCCGCGCGGGCCGTTCAATGCCTTCGCGGATGCCCTCGACGAACGCCGGCAACTGGGTCGGCGCAATCTCCTGGCGCACCGCGACCGCCTTCACCCCTTGCCGGAAGAGGCTCAAGCGCTTTACTACGGCCGCGCAGGCGGGGCATTCGCTCAAATGTTGGGTTATGGTATCGGGCTCGCTGGATTCGCCGTCAAACCAGCGTTCCACGCGTTCGGACCAGCGGCATTCACGCATGACTCTCTCCCTCGACAACCCCCATCTGCAGGAGGCTCTTTTGCAACTTTTTGCGGGCGTGGTGCAGGCGGCTCATGACCGTGCCCAGATTGCACTCCATCACTTCCGCCATCTCTTCGTATGTCAATCCCTCGAATTCCCGCAGCACGAATGCCAGCCGGTGTTTGACCGGCAACTTGTCGAGGGCCTTCTGGATCGCCTGTCCCAGCTCCCGCGCTTCCAGTTCGTGCGCGGGGCCCATTGCCGGGCTGGGCGCGTCGCCCTCTCGCAGGGCGTCGTCGAAGGCCACCGTGGACAACTTGCGTTTCTTCAAGAAATCCTTGCTCTGGTTCGCGGTGATCCGCATGAGCCAGGTCTTGAAGGAGGACTCGCCACGGAACCGGTCGAGCGCGCGGTGGGCCTTGATGAACACCTCCTGGGAGATGTCCCAAGCCTCCTCGCGGCTTCGTACAAAATGGTACGACAACGCGAACACGTCGTTGCGGTAGCGCCGCACCAGCTCGTCGAAGGCGTGCATCTCGCCCGACCGGACGTGCGCCACCAGCGCCTCGTCCGCCATCGCGGCAAGGTCAAACCGTCCGGACTCGTGGGTTTCGTCCGCTCGACTCATCTCGTTAAGGAATATGCCGTCTAGCGCTAGACTCATCGCGATGACCGACTCCATTGTCCTTGCTAATATGGACGAGTCGAAAGCCATTCCATTCATTCTGAATCGCGGAAGGGCGGGAACGTGAACCGGACATCGGTAAATCCTTTTGCCATTGTGGCTTGCATGGCGGTAACGTGACTAAAGCTCTGCCTGATATAGTACTTATTGAAAGGCGTAAGGCCAAGCGACGGATATCGGAGAGGGTCATGCTGGACTATTTCGACTGCAATGTCATCCTGGGGCAGGTACCCAAACCCGCTCCGGGAGGTATTCTTGACGCGGAACGGCTACTGGCCGAGATGGACCGCTACGTCATCCGCGAAGCCCTCGTCTACCACGCCTTCGCGCGCCGGAGCGCCCCCGAACGCGGCAACCGGCTGGCCAGCGAGGCCGCAGCCCAGTCCCCGCGCCTGCACCCCTGCTGGATGGTCCTGCCGACCGGAACGGGGGAGATGCCGTCGTTCGACGATCTGGCCCGCGCGATGCTCCAGGACGGTGTCCGAGCGGTGCGTATTGCCCCGGACGCCGGCGGCCATATGTTTTCGCTGACGCCGGTGGTGTGTGGCGACCTTTTCGATTGGCTCGAGACGCACCGCCTGCCGCTGCTGGTCGAGCAGACGGCCGTTTGCTGGCGGGACGTTGACGAGATCCTGGATCGCCATCCGCAACTGCCGCTGGTGCTGATCGATGTCACCTACCGCATCAACCGCGACCTTTATCCGCGCCTGCGGGCGTATGCGAATCTGTATGTCGAGATTTCCTACCTGCAACAGCACCGGGGCATCGAGGACCTCTGCGCCCAGTTCGGTCCCGAACGCCTCCTGTTCGGCAGCAAAATCCCCATGCTGTGTCCCGGTGCCCCCCGCCACATGCTCGAAACCGCGCCCATTCCCGAGGAGGCCAAGGCCGCCATCGCAGGCGATAACCTTCGCAAACTCCTCGCCGCGGTACCCTGGTAAGAAAAGGAACGAAGAACCAGGAACGAGGAAAGAAACAGCAAGAAAGGAGTTGAACCGCCTTTCCTGCTCTCTCTTTCCTCGTTCTTCGGTCCTCGTTCTTCGTTCTTTCCTAGAAGTCGTATCCCCGTTCGTCGTGCTGGGAGAGGTCGAGGCCTTCGGTTTCTTCCTGATGGGTTACGCGCAGGCCGATGGTGGCATTGATGACCTTCAGGATGATGAATGAAACGACCCCAGACCAGAGCAGCGTCACGACGATCCCCTTTGTCTGCGCCAGCAACTGCGCGAATATGCCGAGGTCGTTGGGCGAGTAGCCGCCAAGGGCTTTGGCCGCAAAAACGGCCGTGAGCAGCGTGCCCAGGATGCCGCCGACGCCGTGGACGCCGAACGCGTCCAGGGAATCGTCGTAGCCGAGCTTGCGCTTCAGGGAGGTGGCCGAGAAGAAGCAGACGAGGCCCGCGGCGATGCCGATGGCGATAGCGCCCATGGGGCCGACGAAACCCGACGCGGGGGTAATCGTGGCCAGTCCGCCCACGGCGCCGGTGCTGACACCCAGCACGCTCGGCTTTCCATGGCGCTTCCATTCCACGAACATCCACGTCAGCGCCGCGCTGGCGGCCGACAACTGCGTCGCGAGCATGGCCATCGCCGCGGTCGTGTTGGCGGCAATCGCGCTGCCCGCATTGAACCCGAACCAGCCGACCCAGAGCATGCCCGTGCCCACGACCGTGAGCGTTAAGCTGTGCGGCGCCATGACCG
>JAVEWL010000229.1:0-7828 GCA_034004565.1 FCB group bacterium
CACGACAAGTCCAAAACCGTATCGATGCGTCTAAACAGGTGATCGTCCGGAATGAGGCTCGAAAGCGGCGAGGCGACGAACAAATCTTCTTGCCGGCGGTCTTTACGCGTCTGCATGGCGCTCCCCCTATTGCGACATACATTTATATCAAACTAGCTCGCATTAGTCAAGCGCTTTTTTCAACACCCCCACAGTCCCCGTTTTCCGGGCTGCGCCGCCGCAGGCCCCTGAATGCCTTTGGCGCCATCTTTTGACTCCCGCGCAGGCAGGCGATAGCATGCGTTCTCGAGATGCATGGGCATCGCGCGAGAAAGGTTGCATGGCTTATGAAGTACCACGTTATTTCCTGCCACGTGTTGTGGCGGGAACTCTGCTATTACGCGTCGAATTCGAAGAACGTGTTCACGTTTCAGTTCCTGGAGCAGGGGCTGCACAACACGCCCGAGATCCTGCGTCAACGCGTGCAGGAAGCCATCGATGCCGTGCCGGACGGGTATGACGCCGTCCTTATCGGGTACGGCCTTTGCAGCAACGGGCTCATGGGCATCGAGGCGCGGAACGTGCCGCTGGTGGTGATGCGCGCGCACGACTGCATCACCTTCCTGCTGGGATCGCGTCAACGGTACCGCGAGTACTTCGACAGCCACCCCGGCACGTACTGGTATAGCCCCGGCTGGATCGACTCGTCGTTGATGCCGGGGATCGAGCGCCACGACGCCGTGCGCAAGCAGTATATCGAACAATACGGTGAGGAAAACGCCGATTACCTGATGGAAATGGAGCAGGGCTGGCTCAAGGCGTATTCGAACTGCGCGTACGTGGACCTGGGCTTCAACGATACGGAGCGCTACAAGGAATACACGAAGCGCTGCGCCGAGTGGCTTGGATGGAAGTACGAGGCACTCGAAGGCGATCCCAATATGCTGGTTCGCTTCGTCGAGGGTCAGTGGGACGGCGACGATTTTCTGGTCGTGCAACCGGGCCGGCGCATCGTGCCCACGCACGACGACCTGGTGCTTGGAACGGAATGAAGGGAAGAACGAGGAAAGCCTCAGGAAACCAGTTTGAGGCCAATGACTCCGGCCAGGATGAGGCCGATGCAGGCAAGCCTCGCGGGGGACACGCTCTCGCCGAAGAAGAGGATGCCCCACAGCACGACGCCGACGGTGCCGATGCCTACCCAGACGGCGTAGGCCGTGCCCGCGGGGATGTGGCGCATGGCAACGCTCAGCAGGTACAGGCACGCGACGTAGGCCACGACGACCAGCACGCTGGGCCAAAGGCGCGACCAGTTTTCGGTATAGCGAATGCCCACCGCCCAGGCGATTTCCAGCAGGCCGGCCAGGCCCAACACTGCCCACGATAGAAGCTGCATCTCGAAAGTCCTTGCAGTTGATCGTTTTCGATGTGAAGGGACATAAGGCTTTCGTTCCCCAGGAACCCGCAGTGTAGCGCAGCGGTTCGGGGGGCGCAACACGGACTGGAAGCGAAACGAATCGCCGCGTTAGAATGGCGCAGGCTTGGTGTGATCTACTGGAGGGGAACGAAAATGAAGCACATCGCATCGATTTCGCGTGGTGGAATGGCGGCGTACGCGGGGAACACCCCGGAAGAAGTCGCGAAGTTCATCTCGGGCGCGCTGGAGCTGATCGGCTCGGCCGTCGGCGTGCTTGCGGGCATCGAGGAGCTTCGCGATCTCAAAGAGGGGATCGTCAACTCTTGAGATAGCGCGGGCGATTTCGACCGTAAAGATCGAAAGGCCGCAATAGAACACAAGGGACGCAGAGAAGAACGTATTCTTTGCGTTTTCTGTGGTCATTTGTATTGAATACCGGAACCGCTCAAAACAAGCACCCCCAAGCCTCGGTTTCGGGCCTGGGGGTGAGGTTGATTGATTTGGAAGAGCCTATTGCACCGGGGCAACGGCCTCTGGCGCGGGGGCGTCTTCCGGAGCAGCTTCGGCTTCGGGCGCCTTGAAGGCCGTGCGGCCGTCGTCGTGGCAGGTCTTGCATGTTACGGGTTTGTCGAGACCTTCGGTGTGGCAATCCGCGCAATCAAGCCCGGCGTGGAGTTCGTCCAGGGGCTTGCCGGTTTGGGCGTGGTCGAAGTTCTCTGGAATCCAATCGGCGGCGTGGCACTCGGCGCACTGCGTCTTCGTCACCGGCTGCATCCGTCCTTCGCCCTCGTGGCATTTGCGGCACTGCACGGTCTGGTGGAAGGGCTTCAGCGCGTGGCCTGTGACGGCTTCGTGGTTGAATCCCTTCGTCTCCTCCGCCTTATGGCAGTAGGTGCAGTCGTCGCCGATTTCCTTCTCGTGGCACTTCGCGCAATCCTGATGCGGGTCCGTGCGCGGCTTGGGCACGTGGTTCTGTGCGTCGTGGCAACTGCTGCAGCTTTCCTCGACGTGGCAGGCCGTGCATTTTAGACCGAACGCTTCGACGTGCTCTTTGTGGTGGAAACTGACGACCGGCGTGTCGGTCAACTCTGCCGTCTTATATACGCGCAAGTCTGGGACCTCGATGTTCGGGTGCAGCTTGCCCATGATGTCGGTCGGGTCCGGCTTTGCCGGCGGCGCCTGGCCGGGGATGCGCTTGGCGTGGCATACGACGCAGTCGGTCTCGTGGGTCCATTCGCGGTGGCAGCCCAGGCACTGGCGGTGGTACGCGCCTTTAAGGCCCGGCATGTTCAGGTCCGCGGGATCCGAGCCGCCGTTGTGGCACTGCGAGCACTGCAGGATGGGTCCCGGCGGGTTGCGGTGGTGGCAGGTCTCGCAGCCTCCGACCATTTCGGTCATGGCCGCGTGCAGCTTGTGCGGGAACACGACGCCGACGTAGATTTCCGACAGCTTGTCGATAAGAAACACGTCCGGCGCTTCCTTGTCGGAGTGGCCGTTGGCTTCGCTGTGGGGGCGCGGGCAGTGTTTCAGCGCCGCGTCGCCCGCCTTGGGTTCGGCGGAGGTATGGCAGGTGTCGCAGGCCTGATCGGAGTCGTGCGGATTTTCCGCGACGGGGGCCGGGACCGGCGCCGCCTCGGGCGCGGGCGCGACGGCCGGCGCCTCCTGCATGCTCAGGGCAACCTGGCCGCCCAATACGGCCACGGCCAACAGAATCAGAATTGAGAAGCTTACGCGCATGAATTCCTACCTCGCACCGTGGGAAGTCGCGGATTCCTCCGCGGGGAGCACCGGAAATATCGTGACGGCTACGCGATAGACGAAGGCCAGCGCGGCAATCATGCCGACGGTCACGAGAATCTCATAAATACTGGGAACGTAGCGGCCGGTCGAATAGGGCGGATTGTAGGCGACCACGAAAACGTTAACGCGGTTGATTATCACGCCGAGCACCACGAGGCCGCAGGCCGTGAACAACAGGCCGGGGGAGCGGCGAACGCGTTCCGTCAGCAGCATCCCCAGGGGCAGCAGCGCGCCAAGCCCCATCTCGACGAGGAACATGTTGGATTCGAAGCTGCCCTCGAGCAGGAGCGGCTGCGCGCCGCGGACCAGCAGGTCGGTGATTTTGGCGACGATGTAGATGCCCAGGAAGAAGACCACGAAACGGCTCAGCGGCGTCAGGATTTCCATCTCGGGCTTGCGGCCGTAGGAGCGCGATGCGAGCATGGATTCGACGACGACCATGGGATACCCGACGGAAATGGCCGAGAGCAGAAACAGCAACGGCATGATGGGCGTGTACCACAGGGCGTGAACCTTGTAGGGGGCAATCACCATGAGGGTTCCGAGCGAGGACTGGTGCATGCACGAGAGCACGACGCCCGCGATGACCAGGAGGAACATGATCTTGCCGACGGTCTTGTCGGCGAAGCGCAGCAGGCGATCGGCCGGGGCGTTCAGCCCGGCGAGCGGGCCCGGCAGGTTGACCCGGCCGATGAAGCGCTCGCACACGATGGGCAGGAACTCAAGGTAGAGCACGGTGAGGTAGGCCATCACGCACATGCCCACTTCAAACAGGACCGAGTTGCCCTGCCACATGGTGGGCCAGGCCGGATGCCAGATGTTGTAGTAGCGGCCAAGGTCGACCATGAGCGCGAGGCCCACGAAGGTGTAGCCGAGCATCGCGGTAAGCAGGGCCGGGCGGAGGATCGCTTCGTAGTGTTTGCGGTGGAAGATGTGGGCCAGGGCGGCCGTCGTAAAGCCGCCTGCGGCCAGGGCCACGCCCGACGCGACGTCGATGCCGATCCAGATGCCCCAGGGATATTGATCGTTGAGATTGGTTACCGACGAAAGGCCAAAGATGAAGCGCCACAGCGAAATCGCGGCGGCAATGCCCATCAGGCCAACCAGCACCACGACGCCCGGCGTTAGAAAACGCTTGCCGGCGGGCGCGTAACGAACGGCGTGCGCGCTCATTCCTTGTCCTCCCCGTCGCGAAACACGGACATGGCCGCGCCAAGAAGGCCGAAGAGCATCAGCGGGGGTATGCCGTATTTGAAGATGCCGTGCTGGATGGATTCGGTCAGTTTTGGAATGGGATCCGCGCCCAGCTTCAGAAATCCGAGTTCGTCGAACGATTGCGAGGCCAGGTAGAGCCAGCGGGTCCCCCCCACTTCCGTCTCGCCGTAGACTTTATCCTTATACCGCGCGGGATGCGCGGCGATCTTGTCGTGAGCGAGCTTGATTACCTCGGAACGCTTGCCGAAGGTGAGCGTATTGGTCGGGCACATCTCGACGCACGCAGGCATTTTGCCGTCTTTGGCGATACGGTCGAAGCAGAAGATGCACTTGCGGACTTGGGGCGTGAAGGCGTTGTCGTATTCGTAGGCCGGCACCTGGAAGGGGCAGGCCACCATGCAATAGCGGCAGCCCATGCAGCGGCTGGCGTTGTAGACCACCGAACCGTTGTCCGCCGTGGTGAGCGCCTTTACGAGGCAGGCCGACACGCAGGCGGGTTCCAGGCAGTGCATGCACTGGGACTTGACGTAGATGGGCTTCTCGGGGTTGTCGGGATTGTGGTGCCGGTTGATGACCGTGTACGCATCGGCGGGCATGCGGCGTTGTTCGGCAAAAACCGCCGTGTCTTCGTATGCCTCGAGCGGCGCGTCCGAGAGCTTATGCTCGCGGTTGCACGCGAACTCGCACTTGCGGCAGCCGATACACTCGGTCGTGTCAACGAGCACCGCCACGCCGTCGTCGATCGAAGCCGGCGCTTCGGACGCGCCCGCCTGGCCCGCGGCCAATCCTCCAACCGCCCCAACTCCCGCCAATTGCAGGAAGCGTCTTCGGTTCATATCCACTGCCGGCACCCCCGCCGGAATACCAAGCCCGGCGCGATGACGCTCAGGAGGCTCCCGGCCTTGCACGAACCGGTCAACCCGATTCGAATCTTGCCTGGGCTTGCCGTTGCCGCCAATATCTGGCTGGACACACTTCGGCTAAACCCGCTATTCCAATGCAACCCATGTACCAATTCCGGAGGTATTGCCCCTTTTTACATAAGCGTTTTCGGGGCAGTTGTTTAAGTGGAGATGTAAAGAGGGAGGAGCGTCGGGAGCGGCGTCAACAAACAGGATTGCGCAGGACAGATCTGTCCAAAGCGTCCGAGCAACCAGTACATTTATGAGCTTTCGGGAATATTCCGAGGAGAATCCGAAGTAACCTTACCCTAAAAGGGATGTAAAGGTGGAAAAAGGTATTCTCTGCAATGTTGATGGACCCTATGGACTATATGGACTTTATGGACCAAGACGGGATGGAGCATTTGATGGCTCCCATTCTTCTCATTCCCTTGGTCGCCCGCTTTCGGGACTTGAGTAGCGGGTGTCGTTTATTCCGCAGAGGTCTTTGTCTCCGCGCAGGCGAGGGCGTGCTGAAGGCAACCCAGGCGGCAATTTACCTTGCCTTCGAGTTCGGATGAAGGGCCGGGTTTGGCGGCGAGGTCGGCGAGGGTCCAGCGGCTGAGCGCGCCCACGATGGCGAGATGCAGGTCGTTCATGGCCGCGTGGAAGCCGCAGACCCACTCGAGTTTGTCAAATTCGACGCAATAGTCGCCCAGGAGTTTGCCCTGGCAGGCTTCGACGATGGCGAGCAGGGTGATCTCGCTTGCGGGCCGCGCGAGGGTCACGCCGCCGCGCATGCCGTAATGCGCGCGCAGCAGTCCGGCCTTGGTCAAGGCGGTGCAGACCTTTGCGAGATAGGTGGGCGAGGCGCCCAGGCGTTCCGCGATGTGGCCCGGCGACACAGGGGTGTCTCCGCCGGATTTTTCGAGGAACAGCAGGGCCAGGATGGCGGTTTCGGAAGTCTTCGTGAGCATTGCACGGTCCTCGCGCCTTTGTTGGAAAAGGGGGACGCCCACAGCGTCCCCCTTCCACCCGAACCTTCACGTCCGAAAACGCGGAGGTGTGTTCAATTATGCTGGACTATACCAAAACGGCGGCCATGTCCGCCTTGGCGTCGGTGCCGGTAGCGCGCAGGTCGAACTTCTCCTGCAGCACGGCCAGGACGTTGGGTGTGACGAAGGCCGGCAGGCGCGGTCCGAGGCGGATGCCCTTGACGCCGAGGTATAGGAGGGTGAGCAATACAGCCACGGCCTTCTGCTCGAACCAGGATACGACGAGGGTCAAGGGGAGGTCGTTCACGCCGCAGTCGAAGGCCTTCGTCAGGGCCACGGCTACCTGGATCGCGCCGTAGGAATCGTTGCACTGGCCCATATCGAGCAGGCGCGGGATGCCGGCGACGGTGCCGTAGTCGTGGTTGCGGATGCGGTACTTGCCGCAGCCGAGGGTCAGCACGAGCGAATCGGCGGGCGCGTTGGCCGCGAAATCGGTGAAGTAGTTGCGCTCGCCCTCGGCGCCGTCGCAGCCGCCAACGAGGAAGAAGTGGCGAATCTGGCCCGTCTTCACGGCATCGACGACCTTGTCGGCAAGGCTCAGGATGACGTTGTAGTGGAAGCCGATGGTGGATTTCTTGAGGCCGGTCGGGGTGAGGGGACCGACGGCTTTCGCGCGGGCGATGACTTCCGAGAAGTCGTTCGTCTTGATGCAGGTGGCGCCGGGGACGGCCGTGACGCGGGTCGTGTAGAGGCGGTCGAGGTAGCTGCTTGCCGCATTCGGAATCAGCACGCAGTTGGTGGTCGCGAGGATGGGTCCGCCGAACTGCTCGAATTCGAGGCGTTGCCGCTGCCATGCGCCGCCGAAATGGCCGACGAGGTGCGGGTACTTCTTCAACTCGGGATAGGAATGCGCGGGGAGCATTTCGCCGTGGGTGTAGATGTTGATGCCGGTGCCGGCGGTCTGCTCGAGGAGGTCTTTGAGGTCAACGAGGTCGTGGCCGGTGACCAGGATGCCGGGGCCTTCCTGGATGCCTTCGGTAACCTCGGTCGGCACCGGCTGACCGAAGACTTCGAGATGGCCGGCGTCGAGGATTTCCATCGTGCGCAGGTTCATGCGGCCGCATTCGAGCACGAGGCCGAGGAGGGATTCCATATCAAAATTGACGTTGGTGATGGTGGCGAACAGCGCGTCTTCGATGAAGGCTTCGACTTCGGGGTCGGTTTTGCCGAGACGCCGCGCGTGGTGCTTGTAGGCCGCGAGGCCTTTCAGGCCGTAGAGGAGGATCTTTTGGAGGGATTCGATATCCGCACTCTTGCCGCAAAGGCCCGTATCAACACAGCCCGTACCTTGAAACGTCTGCTCGCACTGGTCGCAGAACATGCCCATGAAGGATTCCCTTTCCGCTCGATGTGTTGCCCTAGTTGGAAGAGCCGGTTTTGGCGCTAACGTGGATATAATATATCCACCTTATCCATAAAAGTCAAGAGGGATGTTTTTTTGGGGGGGAATGGACCCTATGGACGGGATGGACTGAATGGAC
>JAVEWL010000230.1:0-7816 GCA_034004565.1 FCB group bacterium
CACGTGGATCTTCACGATGCGGTCGCCCAGGGTGCGAATCCAGTCCTCGGACCATCCGAACTTGACCACGTTGCCCACGTCGAAATACGCCCGCAGCCAGGGGCTTTCGAACTCGTCCACGTACCGCGCAAATTCAAGCGGGCTGAGGAGGAAGTTGTTCCACACGTTCTCGACGGCGATGACTACCTTGAGTTCTTCCGCCAGGGGCAGGAGCTTGCGGATGTGCTCCTGCGAGCGCGTGTACGCGTCGGCGTAGCGTGTCTTCTCGTTCACCACAGCCGGCACGAGCAACACCGTGTCCGCGCCCACGGCCTTCGCCGTGCGCAACGCCTTCTCCATGCCCGCGAGGCCCTCGTCGATCACCTTCGCATCCGGGCTCGAGAACGGCGCGTTCCAGCCCCCGTACATGATCGAGTGAACCTGCATGCCCGCGCCCTTCGCGGCCGCGGCCAGGGCTTCCGCCTCGGCCGGGTCGAGCGGATGCGCTTCGACGCCGTCCAACCCGCAGCGCTTGCCAAGGGCAAGGCGTTCGGGCAGGGCCAGTTCCTTCGGCAGCATGTCGATCACGACCGCCTTCTTGAACTTCGAATAGCCTTCCGCGGCCATCGCGGGCGTGGCGATGCAAATCGCACTTGCCGCCGCAGCCGCAAAGGCCGCCGTCTTCATGAAGTCGCGCCGGTTCAGGGAACCTTCTGTCATGATACGTTCTCCATATCGTTCACCGTGTCTTGGTCAAGACTGCGATTCGCCACGTCTGTTACACCGTACATCCTAACGACTTTTCCAGTCGTTTCCCAGTATCAATTTGAAATCGCCCCCGCCGTCACAACGGCCCCATCCGATCCGTCAACCACCCGAGCGAAAACGGCATGAAAACGATCGATTCGTACGGATTCTTTTCGCCGCACTCGAACAGGCAGCCGAGCGTCCCGCCTGGCAACTCAACCAGGTCGGAATAGGCCGCCGGCCCCGGCCACAGCACCTTCGCAACCGGCCAGGTCTTGCAATGGTCGTAACTCAGGCGAACGGTCATACTTCGGCGTTCCACATCCGCCGGATTCGAAAACAGCACGCGGCTTTTCCCATCGGCTGTCCCCACGCTCAAGCGCAACGCGCTGGCCTGGCATACCGGTTCTACCAGAGCGGCGTCCTCGGCCAACGGCGACCATGAGATTCCTTTGTCCCGGCTGATGGCGTAGGCGCGCCGATTCGTGCCCCGATAGTTACGCGCGTTCAGGTACAGCGTGCCGGCGGTAAGTTCGACCACCGTCGATTCGTTTGTCCGTCCCTCGAGTTCGCCGCCTATCTTCCAGGTAACGCCGGCGTCGTCGCTGTAGATCACGTGCGAGTGCATATCGTCCTCATTGGGGCCTGTCGTGTGATCGCAGGGGGCCACCAGGCGGCCGTCGGACAGTTGAATGCCATGGCCGGGGCCAGTGGCGTACCACCGCCAACCCGGCTTGCCGACTTGCGCCGAAATATCCAACGGGGTAGACCAGGTCATGCCGTCATCCCGGCTCGTCGACACGAATACCGTTCGCGGGGGCGCCTGCCCGTCTACAATCTGCTTTTCGCTTGCCGCGCCGTCGTTTTTGGTAAAGAGCAGGACGATATTTCCCGTTCGCCGATCCACGATGGGACAGGGGTTGCCGCAGGTATCCTTGCCGTCGTCCGCCACGGTCAGGATGGGCCCCCACGTGAGTCCGCCGTCAACGCTGCGTCGCAACACGAGGTCGATGTCGCCCGAATCCGACCCGCTCAACCAACGGGCTTCGCAGAACGCAAGGAGCGTCCCCTTGGCTGTGATTGCGAGCGCGGGAATTCGGTATGTATCGCAACCGCTCTGGCCAGCTTCAAAGACGCGAACCGCATCGGGCACCAGCTTCAGAGCCGTGTAAGGAGCGCCCTGGGCGGGCGGCATTGCGAAGCACAGCACGGCCGCAGCCAGGCAACCCGAAAGACCTATTCTCGCCAACGCAAACCCGGTCATTACGTGTGCCTCCTTTTCCATGCGCTTCAAGCCCGACCATCTTCCCTGAGACCGCCGGACAAACGCAAGCGCCATCTGAGAAGGAGGGCGTAGACTTGACCTTCCCCGACATGCCACCTCCAAACTTGTTTGGGGGTGCTTAAAGCTTGAAGCGATGATTCGAATCTTCACCTTACCCGTTAAGTACCCCCAAACAAGTTTGGAGGTGGCATGACTCTTCTCGTTTTCGTTGTCAGGGGGCGTAAAGCGGGAACCCTTTCGTCCACCGCGCCCATACAAGAAATAGGCTGCTTTTTGGACGAAAACGTAGTAAACTGCCTTCCTTTTGTGAGGAGGGGACAATATGTGGTCGCTGAATGGTTTTGACTACTCGGTCATCGGGATCTATTTCCTGGCGTTAATTGTACTCGGCCTGGCGCTCGAGCGGATGGCCTCGAAGAGCATCGAGGATTATTTCATCGGTGGACGCCGACTACCGTGGTGGGCTCTGGGCGTTTCGGGAATGGCCTTTTTTCTTGACATGACCGGTACGATGATCATCACCTCGTTCCTGTTCCTGCTGGGACCCCGCGGGCTGTTTATCGAGTTTCGCGGCGGCGCCGTCCTGGTCCTCGCGTTCATGATGCTCTGGGGCGGCAAGTGGCACCGGCGCTCGAAATGCCTCACGGGCGCGGAATGGATGGTGTTTCGTTTCGGCGACGGGTTCGGCGGGCGCTTCGCGCAGGGTGTGTCGGCCCTCGCGGGCATCGTCAGCGCGATCGGCATGCTGGCCTATCTCATCAAGGGCTCCGGGCTCTTCCTGACGATGTTCTTCCCCTTTTCGCCGTTCTGGTGCACCGTTGTTCTGATCGGCATCACGACCATCTACACCATGATCTCCGGCTTCTACGGCGTGGTGTTTACCGATCTCTTCCAATCCGCGATCATATTGTTCGGCGTCATCATTATCTCCGTGATGGCCATGACACAAGTGGCCGCCGTACCGGATTTTGCGGCCGTTGCCGCCCAGGTAACGAACAATAGCCAGTGGATGTCCACCATGCCGCAGTGGCATACGGAGATGCCGCCGGGCTACGAGATGTACGAGTCGCTCGTGATGTTCGCGTTCTTCTACTTGCTGCGAAACATCTTCGCGGGCGTTAGTGCCGGCGCGGATCCGCGGTATCTTGGCGCGCGCAACGACCGCGAGTGCGGTCTGCTGACCGCGTTCTGGACCGTGCTGATGACGCTTCGCTGGCCGATGATGATGGGGTTCGCGGCCCTGGGCATCCTGCTCGTTCACAACCTTTTCCCGGATCAAACGGTGCTCACCCAGGCGTCAGAACTGATCAAGCAGCAGGTGCAGGTGACGGAAAAGGCGCAGTGGGACACCGTGGTGGCCGCCATCGCGAACAATCCCGAGCAATACCCCAAGGAATTCATTGCCGGCTTGCAGGCCTTGCTTGGCGCGGACGGCTGGACCAAGAAACTCATGCTTGTCAGTTTTGAGGGCGGTGTCGATCCGGAACGCATCCTGCCGGCGGTGCTGCTGTTCAATATTCCACCCGGCTTGCGAGGCCTCATGCTCATCGTGTTGCTGGCGGCGGCCATGTCCACGTTCAACGCCACCGTCAACGGCGTCACCGGGTTTATCACGCGCGACGTTTACCAGAAGTACCTTCGTCCCACGGCCAAGACGCGCGAGTTAATCAGCGTCAGTTGGGCGGCGGTGCTCCTGCTCGTGGCCCTGTCGTTCATGTTCGCCTACTACGTGAAGAGTATCAACGACGTTTGGGATTGGCTCATTATGGGCCTCGGCGCAGGCCTGATGATCCCCGGCCTGCTTCGTCTGTTCTGGTGGCGCTTTAACGGCGGCGGATTTGCCGTGGGCACATTCGTGGGCCTCGCGGCCGCCATCGTGCAGCGCATGTTCTTCCCCGATTTGGATTCGCGCCTCCAGTTCCTGTTCCTCGGAGCCGTGGGCACTGCGGCATCGGTTATTGGCGCGTACCTGACCAAACCCGAGGACCACGAGGTCGTGGCGCGCTTCTATCGCATCACTCGCCCGTTTGGCTTCTGGGGTCCCTTCCGCAAGCTTCTTCCCGAGCAGGATCGGATCGCCATGGACCTGGAGCACCGCCGTGACGTGCTGTGCGTGCCTTTCGCGCTCTTGTGGCAAGTGACAATGTTCCTGCTGCCCATGCAGGTCGTGATTGGCGCGTGGACCGCGTTCTACCCGACGCTGGCGCTCTTCCTCGTCGGCCTCGCCGGCGTCTATTTCTTCTGGTACCGCCACCTGCCCGCGGAGAACTACTTCGAACCGGGTGAGGAAGCGGGGGTGAAACTCGCGCATGAGGAGTTGGAAGCCACCGCGCCGGTATTCGCCAAAGAAGGCTTGGCAGAGGATTGATGCCACATTCTTCGCGCTCATCTTGAGGTTCGCCTCTGTGGCACCTTCAAGCCGCGTGACGAAATCGCGTGGCTTGTGGGTGCCACCCGAAAAAGCCTTCCAGCGGTTTCGGCCCTGCGACAGGGTCGCCAAGACACTTTCAACGCCCACAAATCGCCCAGGAATCGCACTTCGCCGCCATCCAAAATGGCGAAACTACCAGACGAGTACGAATGAAGAAACCTCGCCGAAGTGACCCTTTGGGGGGTCGCTCCGGCGAGGTTGTTTATTGGGGTATAGCTTGACCCTAGACGGGCAGCGTCCAGGGCGCGCGATACTCGGGATACGCCAGCGCGTTGGCTTCGGCGTCGCCGATGATTTCGCCCTTCTCGTCGTCCCAGCGAACCTTGCGGCCGGCCTTGTACGCGATGTTGCCGAGGTTCAGCGCGATCGCCAGGGGGTAGTGATTCTCCACGCTGCAGCTCGGCTGCTTGCGCGACTTCACGCTGTCGAGGAATTCGCGCTCGTGTCCGGGCGACGCCGGCAACTGGATCTCGGGCAGTTTCGGGTCCTCGAGGCGGTTGGCTTCGCTGACGATGCGATACTTGTCGTAGTTGGCCAGCAGCGTGCCCTTGTCGCCCTGGAAGGTCACGCCCAGCCGGCGACCGAAACCGTGCTCTTCGGGATCCTGGAACGGCGCCGCGCTGTAGCCGCCGCCGTACGCGTTCGCACAGGAATTCGACCACGTCATGATGTGGTCCGGGTATTCGTAGATGACGTCCATCGTGTCGGGAATCGTGCTGATGTCCTGCATCACGAACTTCCCGCCGGCCGCCTGCGCCGACAGGGGCACACCCGGCTTCATGGCCATAAACGCCAGGTCGACCACGTGCGGCCCCATTTCGTGGAGCCAGCTACCGATGGTCTCGGCGAAATAGCGATGGTGGCCCTCCTTAAACAGCGACCAGTTGAACGGCATCGGCTTGAGCGGGCCGCACCACATGTCCCAGTTGAGATCCGCGGGCGGCTCTTCGTTGGCCTGGTTGCCAATGCCTTCGGGGGCTTCGTTCAGCGCAAGCTGCGTGCGCACCACGGAGATCTTGCCGAGCATGCCCGACTGCACGATGGACGCGGCGATGTGGTAGTTGTCGTTGGCGTGGATCTGCGTGCCGATTTGCGTCACGCGATTGTTCTCGCGAGCCGCCTTCACCATCGCGCGGCATTCCATCGGCGACAGCGCCATCGGCTTCTCGCAGTAGACGTCCTTGCCGGCCTGGCAGGCCAGAATGGTCACCAACGGATGCCAATGCGGGGGCGTCGCGCAGACGATGACGTCGATGTCCTTCTGCTCGAGCATCTCGCGAAAATCCGAATAGGATCGGGGCGCCTTTTTGCTGCCGTACTTGGCCGCTTCCTCGACGCCACGGTCGAGCGCGGGCTTGTAGAGGTCGCAAACAGCGCCGATTTCGACGTCCGGGTGGCGTCCGAACCAGCTCAGGTGGCCGAAGCCGCGTCCGCCCACACCGACAAACCCGACCACGATCTTGTCGTTGGCCGACACCGCGGCGGGTTCCTGCGCGCCGGCCTGGCTCATCATCAGACCGGCTCCCAGCGCCGCGCCCGAAGAGTACTTTAAGAAGTCTCGACGGCTGACATCGTTCATCGTTTCTCCTCCTGCCGCCCGGCTGCACCGGAGCGGGATTCCCGTATAAGTCTCGTCAAATCAATCCAGGCCAAGCGGCCGGGCACGCCAATCTAGAGTACTCCAATCTCCCCCCGCCTTCAAAGCCTCGGAAGGCCGAACTTGCACCGCCATCGCCGGGCTGGCACACTGTCGCGCAGGGGCTAGAGCCACCACAACCTTTGAGGTCAACGTGAGTACGAATCTTCATAATCAGTATTTCGCCGAGTTTCTGCCCACCATCATCGGAAAACAGATGATGGACGGAATCGAGGACTTCAACGGCTGCATCGAAATCGTCGTGACCGACAGTGACGAGCGCCCGTGGCGTTTCGGCATCAAGAACGGCACGCTCGACTACGTCGGCCACGACGGCCCCTCCCCGAATTGCCGCTTCGAGAGCGACTCGAAAACGCTCATGCAACTCATCACCGGCGAGATCAGCTCCAGCACCGCCTTCATGGAGATGCGGATCGAAGTCACCGGCGATCTCGACATGGCGCTGCACCTGAGTCTCATCATGGACGAGTTCTTTCAGCGCTACCCGTATGTTCCCCGGGATTAAACTTTGATGAACGTCTTTTTGACGTACATCCAGTAGAGAATCAGCCACACGACCGTCATTGCCGCGACGGATCGGAGCAACTCGCCGAAGAGTGCCGTCCGTTCCGCGACGTGGCCCACAAAGATATCCCCTATGTGGCGGAAGTCGAATAGCTCGACGGCCATGTATACCGCGATGGCGTTCATGCCAATGACGACAAAGAAGAAGGCCCATTTCTTGAAGCCGAGCACATCGATCACCATGTAAAAGAGCGCCAGCAGCAGGAAGCTCCACCCGGCCGCGTAGACGCACATTGAGCTGGTCCAGATGTGCTTGATGATCGGGAAGACCATCCCCCCCGCCAGGCCCAGCGCCACGAGGCCGGCGCCCGCCGCGAACAAATAGCCCACCTTGCGCCACGGTTCGAGCTTCGAGCGCAACAGTTCGCCACCGAGCACACCCAGGAGGGTGGTCGCAGCAAACGTAAGGCTGCTGAAGACCCAGGTGTAGGTCGTTTTCGCCCCCATGAACGGGCCGAGGACCGCCCGGTCAATGAACAGCGGAAGGTTGTTGTGCGGCTCCAGCGTACCCGCCGGAGATCCCCCGAAGGGCACCAGCATGACGATGCCCCAGTACGCCAGCAGCAGCGCCGCCGTCAGGATGATCCGCCCGCGCAGCCTGAATTCGAGCAACGCGATCGAGCCCACCAGGTAACCGGCCGCAATCGATTGCAGGGTGTTCGAGTAAAGCTGAAGCTTGGACAGATCGAAGTGGAACAGGTTGCCCTGACACATCATCCCCAGAATCCAGAGTATGGCCACACGGCGAAGGACGTGACGATAAATCGGCCACTTGGCATCCCCCGCCTCGCGGCGCTTTGAGAAGGAAAACGGCATCGACACGCCCGTGATGAACAGGAACAGCGGCATGATCAGATCCCACGCGGCGAACCCGACCCAGTCCACGTGCTCGAAGTGATATTGCAGACCCGCAGGCAGGGGTTGCCGGAAAAGTTCCAGGAACGCGTGCACGACCTGCACGCCGCCCGCTATCCAGAACATGTCAAACCCGCGCAAGGCGTCGACCGATACCAGCCGAGCCGAGCGTACCTCCGGTGAACTTGCAACCGCCACGTTATGCCCTCCTGCCTTCGCGCGTACGCGCGCTGTTGCCCAAGCCCTGTAGCGTACACGCTCGGATGGTCGCTGCGCAATACCATTGTTGGGTCACAGG
>JAVEWL010000231.1:0-7778 GCA_034004565.1 FCB group bacterium
GCTGGCGTTCGTTGAAGCTGCGCGGGTCGAGGATGACGAGCGCGTCGAACTCTTCCGGCAGGGGATCCTGCTGGTTGAGCTTGATGCGGCGCACTTCGTATTTCTCGTGCTGGAGGTACTGCTGAAGCTTGTCGAAGGGGTCATCCGCCTGCGGCAGTTGCTGGCCCATCTGGGCGTACATCTGGCGCACCTCGGGCGGGATGTTCAGGGCGTCTTCGGGCGCCACAAGGGCAATCACCGGCTTCTTGTCGCGCGTGAGCTTGTTGACGGTGCTGATGAGACGGTATTCGAGGTCCGGCAGGGTCTGGGGCGCGACCTGCGGGATGATCTCTTCGGCCGTCGCGCCGAACTGGACGCCGATGCTCGAGTAGATGAGCTTGCTGGTGACGGTGTCTTCCTCGATGGCCTGGACGGCGAAGGGCTGGACGCCCTTGGCGAGCATGCGCTCCTCGATGGCTTCCTTCTCGTCCTTGGGCTTTTCCTTTTCCTCGCCCGGCGCCGCGGTATCGATTTCGGGCTGCTTGCCGACCATGTTGGCGGCTTCGAGGTGGATTGTCTTGAACTGGAGCTTACCCTTGGATGCGATGCGCAGTTCGTCGAGTTTATCGACGACGTCCTGTTCCAGGGTCTTCATGCCGGTGGGCATCTTGTCCTTCGGCGTGATGTAGACGTTCACCTGGATGGGCTGCTTGAGGTCGGCCATGATGCTGGTCGACGCGGGGGAGACGGTGTAGATCTTGTTTTCGGTCATGTCGAAGCGGCCGAGCGACTGGTCGACGAGCAACCAGTTCACCAGGAAGCCGATGGCGAGGGACATTACCACGGAGCCGGCAAAGGCGAGCTTTGCCTTGGGACGGCTGCGGCCTTCGATGAACAGCATGTTCAGGAAGAGGAAGATGGCCGTCCATGCGACGAAGTAGAACACGTCGGCGATTTCGACCACGCCGCGCACGAAGGCGTTGTAGTGGTCGAGCATGCCGACGAACATGGCCAGGCGCGAGCCGAGGCCGGGGAACACGCCGTCGATGTAAGCGGAGATGAAGTTGGTGCCGAGCAGGAAGATCAGGAAGCAGGCCAGCAACGTGACCACGAAGGCCACGATCTGGTCGCGGCACAGGCCGGAGATAAAGATACCGACGGCGAGGAAGAACGCGCCGAGCAGGAACGTGCCGAGGTAGCCGCCGAAGATGGCGCCGCCGTCGGGGTCGCCGAGGACGGCGAGCATTAGGGGCACGGTCAGCGTGGCGACCAGTGTCAGGGTAAAGAACGCCAGGACGGCCAGGAACTTGCCGATAACGAGCTGCCACGCCTTCATGGGGAAGGTCAGCAGCATCTCCCAGGTGTTCTCCTTACGCTCTTCGGCCCATATTCGCATGGTGACGGCGGGCAGGAACACGCAGAGGAGGATGGGGAGGTTGCTGAAGTAGGAGCGCATGTCCGCGACGGGGAACGTGAAGAACGAGGTGATGTAGAGCCCCACGCCCATCAGCAGGAATACGATCATGAAGATGTAGCCGATGGGGGAGGTGAAGAACGCGCTGAGATCGCGCCGGAAGATAGTCAATGCGCTTTTCATTACGCGGCACCTCCTTTAGCGGTCGCCGCATCGGCGGAGTCCGTCAGCGACAGGAACGTTTCTTCGAGGCTCAGAGGCTGTTCCGTCAATTCCCGAATTTCCCATCCTTTGGCGCGCGCCTGCTTGCCGATTTCTCGCCAGAGTTCCGAGCCGGTCTTGGCCGAGAGGATGAAGGTGGCGGCGCCGTTGCGTTCCTCGACGAACTCGACGCGGGTGGCGCCGTCGACGACGGACAGTTGGCGCTGGATTTCGTTGCGGTCGCCCAGGAGCGAGACGCGGGTGCGCTCGTACTTGTTGGCGCGGGCGCGGAGCTCGGCGAGGGTGCCGTCGCCCACGATGCGGCCCTGGCTGATGATGACGATGCGATCGGCGACGGCCTCGACTTCGTGCAGGATGTGGGTGGATAGGATAACGGTCCTGCCTGCGGCGAGGCTGCGGATTAGTTGCCGGATTTCAACGATCTGATGCGGGTCGAGGCCGGAGGTCGGCTCGTCGAGGATGATGACTGCGGGATCGTGGATGAGGGCTTGGGCGAGCGCGGTGCGCTGCTTGTACCCCTTGGAGAGTTCCCGGATGACTTTCCGGAACATGGGGCGCAGTCCGCATTCCTCGACGACGACCTCGGTGCGTTCGCGGAGTTTTGCGCCGGAGAGGCCGCGGGCCTTGCCCACGAAGGACAGGTAGGAGCGCACTTCCATGTCCATATACAGCGGGAGGACTTCCGGCAGGTAGCCGGTAACCTTTCGCACCCCCAGGGGATCCTCGAGAATATCGATATTGTCGATCTTGGCCGTGCCGCCCGTCGGGTGCAGATAGGTGGTGAGGATTTTCATGGTGGTCGATTTGCCGGCGCCGTTGGGTCCCAACAGGCCTACGACCTCGCCCTGCCGCACCTCGAACGACACATCCCGAAGGGCCTGCACCGGCCCGTAGTGCATCGTCAGGTTTTCCGCCTTAATCATCCCTTGTCCCTCTTCTGGCCATTGTCATAGCCGCTCCCTTTGCTCATCACGAGACGTTCAACTTCCAAGTGTGTAACCCATCAACCCCGCAGGACGCGGGGTTCCTTGCGAAAACGTGACACGATGAGAAAGCGCCGCCCCGGCTGGGGCACGATTCCCCGTGGACGGCAAGTGCAAATTACATGCCTATGCCCGGCGATGCGTTCGACGGGGGAGGATATCACCGTAGCTTTATCTTTCGCAACACTTTAGAGAGCGTGACGCCGGTTTCCAGGACTGGACGGCGTACCTCATTTGAGGTGAGGCGCCTCATTTCGGGCGAGTGGGGGGGCGGATGGGGCAAGTTTGTCAGGGATGATAAAGGGATTGGCATTTTGTGTCGAAATATTGTGAGACACCCGCATGACTACTCTGGGCGGCGACAGAATATCGACGATTCGTCAATATGTTGTCACTAAAAGACTTACGAAGTGTAATTCCTTGACGATTGATGTCGGGGGTGGTAGAATTTCCTTGGGTCTGGGACTCTGGGACGCCGCATGTTGCCGAGGACGTTGGAAGAACTTCTATGCTCGGATGGCGAAAAGATGTAAAAAAGGACAGCGAGCCGCAGCCGGGTGCGCCGGGATCGGCGTCATCGGGTGCGGGCGCGCCGTCTTCGAGCGTTGCCCGGGACGGGGGCGGCTCCGCCGCCGCGGCCGCTGAGCCGGCAGGTGCTTACCGGCGCTTGGGTGATATGCTCTTCGAGGAAGGTCATATCACGCGGGCGCAGTTGGACGCCGCGATCCAGGCCAGTTCGAAGGACGGCATTTTCGTTGGCAAGGCCTTGGTCGACTTGGGGTTTGTTGACCAGAAGACGCTTCAGTCGTTTCTCGTCAAGCAGTGCAAGATTCCCCACATCAGCCTGCTCGACTATGAGATCAATTCGCAGCTTTTGAAGTTGGTCCCCGAGGCGGTCTGCCGGAAGCATCACCTCTTGCCCATCGACAAACTGGGTCGAATATTGACCGTGGCGATGGTCGACCCGCTGGATGCGGCGGCGCTTGAGGAAGTCAGGAGCATGTGTCCGGACCTCAAGGTCAAGCCGATACTATGCGACTGGGACCATTTCGTGACGGTGTCACGGCGCATCTTCACTTCGGGGGACGGTCCGAGGGAAGTCTCGGCCAAGAGCTTCGGGCTTGCCGAAAAACCGGATGGGCCCAAGGCCGGTCCCGTTCCCGATCCCGTCTCGATGGAAGATGCGGTGGATGCGCTTCTCCAGCAAGCGGCGGTTACCTCGCCCAAGCTGAAGTCGAAGGCGCCGGAAAAAGTCGAACCGGTTCCGGAAAAGCCGGTGTCTGCAAAGCGGGACAGTGCGGAAGCGCAGCGGCCGGCGCAGAAGATCGCGCCCGTGGGCGACGAACCGCTCATTCCCGATTTTGACGAGGCGCTGCAGAGCGAAAACGAAGCGCCCGCGAAGAGCAAGGCGCCGGCCGTTGCAGCCGGTATTGAAGATTTGGACTTCGGGGCTCTCGAGGCGGAGCCCGTGCCCACACGGGCGAAGGTCGAAATGGAAACGCCGGCCACACCGCCGGCGCCGGCCGTTACCGCCGAGCCCGTGGCGGCCCCGAGCGGGTTATCCGTTGAGCAGCTTTCCACGCAGATGCGTGCGGGCATCGAACAGGTGATGCAGCGGGCCGTGGATGGACTGGCGGCGCAGATTCGGGAAGCGAAGGCGGAGATACAGGCGCCGGCCGTGCCTTCTTCGCAGGACCTCTCGCGGATGGTGCACGAAAATGTGCAGGACGCGGTGCAGCAAACGCTGGCGCCGGTCCTGGCGCGCATGGACAGCGAGAAGGGTCCGGTGATGCCGTCGGCGCAGGAGCTGGCCGCGGCGATTGGCGGCAGCGTGCGCGAAGCGGTGCAAGGGACCGTCGGCAGCCTGGCGAAAGAACTGCACGAGGTCGTAAGCCGGCAGGAATCGAATACGGCCGCGCCTTCGGCGCAGGATCTGGCGTCGGTGTTGCAGGACGGTATCCGGGGCGCGATGCAGGAAGCCGTCGCGGCGATCACGATTCAGGCGAAACAGTCGCTTAGCCCCGCGTCGTCGGCGCCGTCGGCGGCGGAACTGGGTGAGACTATTCGGGGCAGTGTGCAGTCGGCGATGACCGACGTGGTGGCGGCGCTCACGGAGCACACGCGGCAGATTGCGGCCCCCCGGAGCGAACCGGCGGGACCTTCTCCCCAGGAGATGGCCGAGGCGGTTCGCTCGAGCGTCCAGGAAGCGATGAAGGAAGTGACGACCGTCATGGCGGAGCAGACCCGCCAGATGACGGCGATGATTCAGGACGACGGACCGAGCGCGGAAGAATTGGCCAACGCGCTCGGGACGAGTGTTCGCGATGCGATGCGGGAGGGGTTGAAGAGCGTCGGCGAGAATGTGATGTCCGCGGCGCTGCAGAGCGGCGCGCCCTTGCAGGAAGCGCTCGCCATCCAAACGGCGCAAACGACGCGCATCACCGAAGAGGTGCACAAGGCGCTCGAGGCGATGCGCGAGGCGATGATGTCGGCGCAGGCGGCGCAGGACACCCGAGAGACGCGGCTGGAAGAGTTGATTGCGTCGATGAAGCCCGCACCGGCGCCCGTGTCCGCGCCCGAGCCCGATGCCGAGAAGTCCGGCACGATCGCGCAGTTCCCGGAGGGCGGGCGGCGCGGCGGGGACGAGCGATACGCGTCTGTGACGGTGCTGCGGCGTCGCGAAGAGGACGCCAAAGAGGCGCTGCTGGATTCGGCGGTGCTGGGGCATTCGGACGAGCGCGTACGCGCGGCGCTGGAAGCGGAGAGCACGCTCGAACAATACACCTTTGAGAACTACCTGGTGGGCAAGGCGAACGCCTTTACGGTTACGCTGGGCAAGGCGGTCGCGGAAGCCCCGGGGCGCGAATACAACCCCTTCTTCCTGTACGGGGAAGTGGGTACGGGAAAGACACACCTTATCAATGCGATTGCCAACCACGTGCAGCGGAATTTCCGCGACACGCGCGTGGGGTACGTTTCGGCGGGGCGTTTTGCGCGGCGGCTGATGGAAGCGCTCAAGGACGCCGAGCTGGACGCGTTCCGCGAGAACTACTGCCACTGCGACCTGCTCGTGTTCGACGATATTCAGTTTCTCGCGGGACACGACGAGGTTCAGGAAGAGTTCTTTCACATTTTCAACGCGCTTCAACTTGAAAGCCGGCAGATTATCATCGCGGCGGACAAGGCGCCAGACAAGCTTGGGCAGCTCGAGAAGCGGTTGGTGTCGCGTTTCTCCGGGGGGATCGTGGCGAGCCTGGTACCGCCCGACTGGGAGACGCGCATGAAGATCATGCGCCAACAGGCGAAGGAAAGCCTGGTGGTGGTGCCGGAGGAAATATTGGCGCTTATCGCCACGCGGGTGCCGAACGACATTCGCAAGATGGGGGGCTGCCTGCGCAAGGTTATCGCGTTTGCGAAGTTGATGGATCGCGAGCTGACATGCGATCTGGCGGGCGAGATCCTGACACACCTGGGTGTGGAGGCAGCATAAAACACGAGCGGCGGCAGAGGCCGTCGATGGCAAGGAGGGACCCGTGCCACCGAAGATATCGAAGCGACGACTGGGTGACGTCCTGCTCGAGCAGGGGCTGATATCGAAGGAACAGCTCGAGGAGAGCGTCGCGGCGCAGCGAGCCACGGGGCAGAACCTGGCCCACATCATGGTGCAGCGCGGGTACCTCCAGGAAGAGGACCTGGTCATCACGCTGAGCGAGCAACTGGGTATTCCGCATTTCCGCGTGGGCAACTACAACATCGCCAAGGAAGTGCTCACGGAGGTTCCGGAATCCCTTGCGCGACAGTACCAGATGCTGCCGATCTCGGTGACGGGCGACGTGTTGACGCTGGCCATGGTGGATCCGCTCAACATCATGGCGCTCGACGATCTGCGCATGCTGACAAGCTACGAGATCGAGCCGGTGATCGCGGTCGAATCGGAACTGCTCGAAGCGATCGAGAAGAACTACGGCGCCGGCAAGCAGTCGGCGGAGTTGTACAACGAGATCATTGACAAGCACGAAGGCCAGGTTAAGCTGGAGGTTGTCGAGGAGCACGAGGACATTGATATCGCGGCGGTGTCGGCGGAAGCGCAGGACGCGCCGGTTATCCGTCTGGTGAATCTTATTCTCGTGAACGCGCTCGAGGTGCGTGCGAGCGATATTCACATCGAACCGTTCGAGAAGTCGGTACGCGTCCGGTACCGCGTGGACGGCGTGCTTGAAGAGACGAAGAATCCGCCCAAGTCCGTGCAGCCGGCGCTGATATCGCGTTTGAAGATCATGAGCGGGCTGGATATTTCCGAGCACCGGCTTCCGCAGGACGGACGCTTCCGCATCCGGTTCAAGGGGCGCGAGATCGACTTCCGAATTTCCATCCTTCCCTGTTATCACGGCGAGAAGGTGGTGATGCGAATTCTGGACAAGGGGAACCTTACCCTTGACCTGGACAAGCTGGGCTTTGAAGAACAGCCGACGCAGGCCTTTAACGAGGCGCTGAAGCTGCCGTTCGGGATGATCCTGCTGACCGGTCCTACGGGCTCCGGTAAGACGACGACGCTGTACAGCGCGCTGCACAAGCTGAACCGGCTCGAACACAACATTGTCACGGTCGAGGACCCGGTCGAATACGAGTTGTTCGGGATTAACCAGGTACAGACGCAAGCGTCGATTGGGCTGACGTTTGCTGCGGGTCTGCGCTCGATCTTGCGTCAGGACCCGGACATCGTGATGGTCGGTGAAATTCGAGACGAGGAGACGGCGGACATTGCCGTGAAGGCGGCGTTGACCGGTCACCTTGTCCTGAGCACGCTGCACACGAACGACGCGGCGAGCGTTTTTACCCGCCTGACGGACATGAATCTCGAGCCGTTCCTGATCCAGTCTTCGGTGGCGCTTGCGGCGGCGCAGCGTCTGCTGCGGCGGGTTTGCACGGAGTGCAAGGAGCGCATTGGCGTGCCGGCGGACGTGCTGACGCGCATTCAGTATCATGCCACTCCCGGCGCTCCCGAGCCGGAGTTTGTACGGGGGCGCGGTTGCAGCCGCTGCAAGGGCACGGGGTATCGGGGACGCCTGGCGGTGATTGAAGCGATGCCGAACTATCCCGAATTGCAGGACCTGGTGCTGACGCGCGCGCCGGCCTCAAAGATAAAGGAAGCGGCGATCCGGCAGGGGATGAAGAGCCTC
>JAVEWL010000232.1:0-7756 GCA_034004565.1 FCB group bacterium
TTGGTTTGCTGAAGGCGGCGGGCAAGAGCAGCAAGCCGGTGTTTTTGAAGCGCGGGATGATGTCGACGATTTCGGAATTGCTGATGTCGGCGGAGTACATCATGTCGGAGGGGAATCAGCAGGTGGAGCTGTGCGAGCGCGGTATCCGGACCTTCGAGACGGAGACGCGCAACACGCTCGACATCAGCGCGGTGCCGGTGCTGAAGAAGCTGTCGCACCTGCCGGTGTGCATCGATCCGAGCCATGCGACGGGGCATTGGGACTACGTGCTGCCAATGGCGCTGGCGGCGGTGGCGGCGGGCGCGGACGGCATCATGGTGGAAGTGCATCCGAAGCCGGAAGAGGCGTTCTCGGACGGCGCGCAGTCGCTCAAGCCGAAACGGTTCAAGGAAATTATGGACGCGATTACGCCGCTGCTCAGCGTAATGGGGAAAACGCTCTAGATTATGTCGGATCAGGATATTCAAAACGCGACGCCGGACGAACCGGAGGCTGCGGAGACTGTCGAATTGATTGCGGAAGACGCCGTCGAGGCCGAGCCCGTGGTCGAGGCGGAAGAGACCGTAACCGAGACGGCGGACGAAGAGGGCGATGTCGATTCGGACGAGGATCTTGAGCCCGTCGAAACGCTTGGCCGCGAGGAGACCAAGCAGGCGCTGCACGCGCTGCTGTTCGCGAGCGATCGGCCGGTAAGCGCGGAGCGTCTGGCGCTGGCCCTGGGCGATATCGATCGCGAGGCGGTCGAGATGCTGGTCGAGGAGTTGCGCGAGCAGATCGAGCGGCAGGACGTGCCGTACGTGCTGCGCAAGATCGCGGGCGGATATCAGTTCACGACAAAGGCGATGTTTGGGCCGTATATTCGGCGGCTGTACGAGATTAAGAAGAAGAACCGGCTCTCGAAGAGCGTGCTCGAGACGTTGGCGATCATTGCCTACAAGCAGCCCGTGACGCGTCCCACCGTGGAGGCCATTCGCGGGGTGAGCGTGTCGCACGCGTTTGAAATCTTGCAGGAAAAGCGTCTGATCAAAGTCTCCGGCGTGGCCGAGTTGCCGGGCCGTCCCAAGCTTTACCGCACCACGGACGAGTTCCTGGCGCACTTCGGTATGGAGAGCCTCAAGGGGCTGCCCTCGATCGAAGAGATCCGCGAGATGGGCTGAGCCCGTGGAACGCCTGCACAAGTATATGGCGGAATGCGGGGTGGCCTCGCGGAGGGCGTCGGAGAAGCTCATCCAGGAAGGCCGGGTCAAGGTTAACGGCGCGGTGGCGACGCTCGGCCAAAGCGTCGAGCCGGGTGTGGACCGGGTCGAGTTGGACGGCCAGTCTATCGTGGGCCGGGATGCGCCGCCGGTGTACATTCTGTTGAACAAACCCTCCGGTTTCGTGACAAGCGCGAAGGATCCCAAGGGGCGGCCGACGGTGCTGGATTGCCTGAAAGGCGTGACGACGCGCGTGTATCCGGTCGGGCGGCTGGACCTTGATGTGGAGGGGGCGCTCATTCTCACCAACGACGGCGACCTCGCGCATCGGCTCATGCATCCGAGCCACGAGGTGCCCAAGGTGTACCAGGCATGGGTGCAGGGACGTATGGAGCCGGAAACGCTGACGCTTTTCGAGAAGGGCATCCTGCTCGAGGACGGCATGGCCGCGCCCGCGAAGGCGGAGGTGCTGCACGAAGGGCCGAGTTCGACGCTGGTACAGCTCACGCTGCACGAGGGGCGCAATCACGAGGTGAAGCGTCTCTGCGCCGCCGTGGGGCATTCCGTGAAGCACCTCAAGCGTGTGGCGGTCGGGCAAGTGCGCCTGAAGGATTTGCGGCCGGGCGAGTGGCGGCATCTATCGGAGCGAGAAGTGCGGTTGTTGAAGCGCACGGCGGGCCTCAAGCACGCGCCCACCCCTAGATCCAAGGATTGATCCACTCCGGTAGTGCCCGGAAAACGGGGACTGTTCCACTTTTGATGAGCCTAAAGCCTGCCTGCGAAGCCCCCGATCTGCCTTGGCCCAACACAGTCAACCAGCCCCGATGACCAAGAGTGGAAACTGTCCCCGCTTTCCGCCAAAGGCTATGGACCTTATGGACGAGATGGACTCTATGGACCACAGGGACCAAGCCGGAAGGAGAGTTTCATAGCTCCCATCCTTCCCATGACTCCCATAACTCCCATTCCCTTCCCGGAAAGCGGGGACAGTTTCCACTTTTGGTCAGTGGGGCTGGTTGACTGTTTGGGTGAGGGCAGATCGGGGGCTTCGCAGGCAGGCTTTAGGCTCATCAAAAGTGGAACAGTCCCCGTTTTCCGGGGCTATTCTTGTTCGGGATTGAGTTTGCCGTAACCGAGGCTGCGGAGGAAGTCGTCGATATTGAAGTCTTTTTCCGTGGCGAGACCCGGGCGGAAGTGCAGGGGGTCGTGGATGAAGGCGCGCTGGCATCGGGGGCAAAGGTCGAGCGAGATGGCCTTGTAGACGGCGTCTTCGAGTTCGCGGGGGGCTTTGTCCTTGAGGGCCTCGATGGCGCGGAGGAGCTCGTTCCGGTGGTCGCGTACGAGGTCCATCAGGCCGACTTCGAGTTCGTCGTACGCGGCGCGCACGTCTATTTTAACGCTGTAGCGCAGGGCGCCTTTGGGCAGTTCCGCGCCGCAGCCGTCGCAGCGGATGGTGACCATGGATGAATCCTTTCGTGAACAGCGTACACCGTTTGGCTGGCGAAACCCAAGCGGGGGGCGTAGCAATGGGTCTTATAGGTCTTATGGGACGGATGGGTTCCCATAAGACCTTTAAGCCCCATAAGACCTATCCGCCTGAACAAAGCAAGCACCCCCAAACGAGTTTGGGGGTGGCATGAAGATGCTTTGGGGTTGGGTTATTCGGCCGGGACGATTGGGAGGCGCAACATGAAGGTGGCGCCGCGACCCGAGGGGGTGTCGACGACCGCGATGTCGCCGTTGTGCTGGCGCAGGACGTTCTTGACGACGGCGAGACCGAGGCCCGTGCCGTTCTTTCCCTTGGTGCTGTAGAAAGTGTCGAACACCTTGTGGCGGTTTTCGGGGGGGATGCCGGGTCCGGTGTCGGACACGGACAAATAGGCCTTGCCGTTGTCGTTCCACGAGGCGATGGTGATGCGCTGGGGCTCGGCCTGGCCCTGCATGGCCTGGCAGGCGTTGGTGATGAGGTTCAGCACGGCCTGGCGCAGGAGGATGAAGTCGCCGCGGATGGTGCCGAGATCTTCGGCCAGGTTCCAGGAGGCTTCGATGTGTTGTTTGCGCAGCAGGGGCCTGCCGACGTCGAGGCAGGTCTTCACGACCTCGTTGAGGTTCATGGGAATCTGCTGGGGCGAGGGGTGCCTCAGGAAGTTCATGGTCGAACGCACGATGTCGCTGCAATGGAGCACTTGCTCGTGCATGAGGTTGAGGTTCTTGTCGAGTTCGGAGCGGTCGGGGTCGAACAGCAGCAGTTCGAGGTGGCTGCCGACGACGGAAAGGGGGGTGCCGAGGTCGTGGAGGAGTCCGGAAACGACGCGCCCGACGAGGTCGAAGCGGTTGGCTTCGAGGGCGAGTTGTTCGAGTTGCCGGCGTTCCTGTTCGCGGCGGCGCCGCACGAGGGCGGACTGCACCTGGCGCATCATGAGGTCGTTGTCGAAAGGCTTTTCCATGTAGGCGAAGGCGCCGAACTCGACCGCTTTCATGGCGGTCTCGAGTTGGCCGTATCCGGTGAGGATGATGACCTGGATATCGGGGTCGATCTGCTTGACGCGCTGTAGGAGGTCGACGCCGGTGAGGCGGGGCATACGGATGTCGGTAACGATGACGTCGACGGGGAAGCGCTCGACGGTCTCGAGGGCGGAGGGGACGTCGTTGGCCATCTGGACGTCGTACTGCTCCTTGAGGAGCATCCGCAGGGCCTGGCGCGGCCCGTTCTCGTCGTCGACGATGAGCACGTGTGCCCGCTCGGCGGGGACTTCCTGTACTTCACGGAGTTTTCCCGCACCCAGATCGTTTACCAATGCCGCCAGTTTTGCGCTCATAAGTCTATGTCCCGGACCGCTATGTCACGCCCAGACTACAAAGTGCATAACGCGTACCCGGTGTACGCGCTGCACGTAAATCGTTTTGGTTCAATGCCCTGCCCATAAAAGCGCGAGGTCTGCGGAGTGTCCTGAGCGGGTCCTGCGTGAGCACTTGCGTACTAAGCCGGACACATTCTTCGCGCCCGGCCCAGAGGCTCCCGGGGCGAAAAACCGCGTTGAAACGCGACGATGGACACTCGCCCGGATGCCGCGATCGTGTCCAGTTGCCGCGCTTGCGGGAATATTTCCCTTCCGCGTCACTATTCCGCTTTCCGTTCTTCGTCAAAAGTGCGCATAAACTTTATGCATAGTAAGGAAGTTTTTTTATTTTTCGGCCGGAGGTTGAGTTTTCCAGACCGGAGGTATATAGTAAAGGGCAAAGGCGCAATGGGCGCCTGTCAACAGGAATCGCCGTTTTACGGCACAACGGGATAGAAAGGATGCACGCCGATGAAGGCCCACACGACTCACGTGTACGTAGCCGCGCGAGCTATGCGACGTACCCCGGCCTCGGCCTGTCGCATGTTTATGCGAATTTGGCACGCCGGCCTGCATCCTGGGGCGATTCCAGTGACCTGAGCCTCTCTTAACAGAGCTTTTGGAATCCCAGACGCCACAGGAACTCGATTGAGCCACCTGTGGCGTCTGTGTATTTGGGATGGCAGGCACCACGTGGGTGCCGATCCCGGGATAACCAACAACGCAGTAAGGAGTTACACCATGAACCGACGAATGCACATCACCCGATTCAAGCAGGCCACGGCGCAAGTGGCTACGCAGGCAGTTCAATTCTCGGGGTGCAAGGACGGTCGATGTAGTAGAGGAGATTCCGGTGATGGCACAGTTTAATGCGGAGTTCGGGGAGATTTCGGCGGCTCCCCAGTTCATAGAGGGCGTTCCGGCAGAAAGCGCGTTGTGGTTCGAGACGCAAGTGGACCGCGATCGGCGCTATGCGCTTCTGGAGTTCTTCCAGCAGGTGATGCCGGCCGTGCAGGAGGTCATTGAAGACTGCCTCACCCGCCGGCAACGGGAGATCCTGGCGTTGTATTACTTCGACGGGATGACCCAGCAGGATATTGCCGCCGCGCTTGATTTGACCCAGTCGACGGTCAGCCGGCACTTGTTCGGCACCGTGCGCAACGGTAAGCGCGTCGGCGGGGCGGTCCCGAAGCTGCGCAAGGCCATTGAGGAAGAGGGTGGTGAAGTGATCGATGCCGCCCTGGAATCACTGCAGCAGCGGTTCGCCCAGACGGCGGAACTATTTGCGTAACATAACCGGCATCACGGGATCGCCGGCGGCCCGCGCCTGACTCGAAGTATGGGGATAGGCCTCGGGTACCGCCGGCCCCGTGGGTTGCCAAAACACGCTCCCCTATCCCGCCTTTTCGTGCTCGTGCTCGTAATCGTGCTCGTAATCGATCTTCTTCGTACTCGTAATCGTAATCGTACTCGTAATCGGCTTTTTTCTTCTTGCATTAATCCGATTACGATGACGATTACGAGTACGATTACGAAAAGAAACTGCCGATTACGAGCACGATTACGAGCACGAGCACGAAAAAGCTGTGCGGGGGCCCTACCTCCCCGCCGTCTCCGCCGGGGTGGCCAACAACCCGTCGTGGAAGACCACGTCCGACAGCGCGGCGCCGTCGCGGTCCCAGCAGCGCGAGGGGCCTTCGGCGTGGAAGTTCTTCCAATTGCCTTCGTATTTCAGCGTGCCGTTTTCCCACCATTGGCGGTTGATGCTCGAGCCGTCGGGACCGTGCTCCCACTCCCATTGTTTCTGGCCGTTGGGCGACCAGCAGGTTTCGCGGCCGGTCTTGCGGCCCAGGGCGAATTCGGCCTCGTACCACTTTGTGCCGTCGGGGTGGAACCAGGTCTCGATGCCGTTGAGCAGGTAGCGGCCGTCGTTGCCTTTGCCCGCGCTCCAGCGGACGCGCGGCTTGCCGTCGGGATATTTCTCTTCGTAGGCCTGGACGTCCGCGATTGATTGGGCGCTGTTGGCCATGAGAATGTCGTCCGAGGTCTCATTGATTTCGGAAAGGATCCAGGCTTCGTTCATTGCGAAATGCAGGCAGGGACGGTTCATCGTGGCGAGGAGATGAATGGTGCCGTCCTGGGCCTGGCGCGCGACGGAATAGCCAAGCGTATCCGCGCCGGCGTTGAGTTCGGGGTTTTCGTGAGGCTGCGCGCCTTCGATCTTTTTGATGTGCCAGGTGGCGCCGTCGTCGTCGGAGAGGGCCGCGAAGGATCCGCGCTCCGTGACCGCTTCGGGACTCTTGCCCCCTTCCATCTGGTAGTCGGCGGCGAAGAAGAGGCGTCCGCTCCGGAGACGAATCAGCGAGGGGCGCTGATTGACTCGCTGCGCGGGGAAGACTGACTTGTCGACCTGCCACGTAGCGCCGCCGTCGGCCGAGATCGCGCGGGGCATATAACCTTCGATATCGGAGTTCTTGCCGCCCATGCCGAGGATGCGGCCGTCTTTCAGGAATTCGTAGACGGTGTGGCGTCCGGCGCTGCGGCCGCCGGTATCGTACCAGGTTTTGCCGTCGTCCTTGGTGACCCAGAGGACCGAACGCGGACCTTCGGCGTCGCTGGCGACGTAGAGCGTGCCGTCGGCGGCGCGCAAGACCGATGCGATCGGCTGGCGCGAGAAGGTTCCCACGGTGCCGGTGAAGTGCGGGAACTGGACCTCGCTCCAGGTGGCACCGCTGTCGTCGGAGTAGATCCACTGGAAAGGATACGAGCCTTCGACGATCCAGGGGCTGCCCCAGTAGAGATAAATGCGATCTTTCTCGGTCCACAGCAGCGGCGCGTGATCGTTCGCGTCGGCGAAATCGACCAGAATCGTCGGCGCATCCCATTCGTCCGCGCCGAAGCGCAGTCGGCTCGCGATAAGTGACACGCCCGGCTCGTATTCGTGCCAGGAGGTGTAGATAACCATCAGCAGATCGCCGTTGGGGCAGACGGTGAGCGCGGGGCAATGGTTGTGGCCGCAGAGCGCGGGGTGCAGGCCGGCCTTGCGGATGATTTCCTCGTAGGCCGGATCGGTGGAGGTTTCCATAGGCGTCGGCAACAGGTAGCGCTTACGGAAGTAGGGCTTGTTGGGATCGGGACCTTGCCCTGCGCTTTCTTTGGTGATGGTCTTGAGTCCTGCACTGGACCACGGCGTATCGGCGGGACGCGGCGCGGCGGCAGGCATGGGGGCCTGCACGACGCGGAACGTGATCGCGCCGCTGCCGTAGACCCCGTTGGCGCTGCCGAAGGACGGCGCGAGTGAGGCGCGATTGGCCGAGCGACGGTGGAAATCGCCTTCCCGTCCGGTCACGTACCACCTTTCGTTGGCCGCGTCGAGGCGGTTGCCGCGAATGACGCGGGCGAGGCCGCCGCTCACGCCGACGGGATCGGTCTGGTCTTCGGGGCGATAGTCGCCGTACCAGTCGTGGCACCATTCGGGCGTGCCGGCCTGCATGCCCACGAGGCCCCAGGCATTGGCCCAGGCGGGCTCCTGCGGGGTTTGGTCGCCGGAGGCGTAGGCGGTTGTCGTGCCCGCGCGGCAGGCGTATTCCCATTCCGCCTCGGTGGGCAGGCGATAAGGCTTGCCCTCTTTCGCGCTGAGCCATTCGCAGAACGCGTTCGCATCGTTCCAACTCACGCCGATGACCTGGCCCTGGGGACCGGCGGCGGCGTGCTCGGGAC
>JAVEWL010000233.1:0-7748 GCA_034004565.1 FCB group bacterium
CGCATTTTCGAGGAGCGACGTGTCCGGCTCGTAGCCCGTCATCGCCAGCACGAAATCGTTCGCAAGGGTAATGAGATCCCCCGTGTCCCGCCGTTTCAGGATGACGTCGTCCGGACGGATCTCGACCACCTCCACATTGCGGTACCCCGCGATCGACCCTTCCGCAATCCGGTTCTCGAGGTCCGGCTCGATCCAGTACTTCGTCGCGAAGCGCTCGCCCCGCATCGCCACCGTTACCCGCGCCCCATTTCGATAAAGCTCCAGCGCCAGCTCCGCCGCCGAACTCCCCGCCCCAATAACCAGCACGTCCTGATCGAAGTAATAGTGCGCCTCCAGATAGCGGTGCGACACCTTCGGCAGGTCCTCCCCCGGCACCTTGAGAGGCCTCGGCGAATCGTAAAAACCCGTCGCCACCACAACGTTGCGCGTCCGCCAGGCGTACGGCCGGCCGAAATGATCCCGCGCCCGCACGAAAAACAGGTCTTCCCCGCTCTCGATGGCCGTTACCTCGCGGTACGTTGCCACCGCCAGCCCAAAGTGCCGGACGTAGCTACGGCAATAACGAAGGTATTCGCGCCGGCTTGGGTTCTTCTCGTCCACCAAGAGCGGCAGACCGGGCAGTTCGAGCTTGTCCGCCGTCGAAAACCAGCGCATGTAGGTCGGGTGTTTAAGCAAGGCGCCGCAAACGGGGCCCTTGTCGATGGCCACGGCCGAAAGATCCGCGTCGCGCGCGGCCTTCAACACGCCCAGCGACGCCGGTCCCGCACCGATGACGACAAGGTCCTGCAGGGAGTCAATACCGGGAGATTTCATGCGCGGATTCTACCACAGGGCGCATATCGAATGCGGGTTAAGCCTGAAACGCTTCACACCAAAAACGGCGGATTCGACCCTGAATCGCCCCAATGTTTCACCTCTTTTCGGGTACGGGAGAGCCCGATCAGCACCCCCCGCAGTTTAGTTCAGTGATCCTCGGTCCGGTTAGTCTAACGTCGGACATCTGCACCATTGGCCCGTTTGGATACCTTTGGCAATACGGTCCGTTACGTATGACATCGTTGTCATATGGCGCACTGGGCGCGACAGAGCGTAATTTTGAAGGTGGTGTTTAACCCGCAAAAAACAATTAAAACGCGTACAATAATTGCCTGTATTAGGGGCATGCGCAAATTGCACCCTTGAAAGTCTATTGCTATACGGCCTCAATACGTGTAAACTGTGACGGTCATCGGTGACAATCGGGCCTGCTCTCCGCACTTGTGCGGCGGGCGGCCTCGAAGGGGGACTTGGCCAGTCGCCCACGTTACACATTTGTCAGGTATTAATGTATCAGTCATCAAAAGGAAGAGTGGAAACATGAAAAACAAGGGCTTTACGCTGATCGAGCTGTTGGTGGTGATTGCCATCATCGGCATCCTGGCGGCAATCCTGCTGCCGGCGCTGTCGCGCGCTCGTGAAGCCGCCAACCGCGCCACGTGTCAGAACAACCTCAAGCAGTTCGGCGTTATCTTTAAGATGTACTCGGGCGAAGCCAAGGGCAAGTACCCCTTTATCAACCAGGTGAAGGGCATTCAGTCGTACCAGTGTAACGTCAGCCCGATGCCGGCCAACGCCGCGCTCGCGCCCAAGGACACCACGCCGGCCCGTAGCTATGCCCCGTTCCCGCCCAGCGTGTACCCGGAATACCTGTCGGACGGCAACATCCTCATTTGTCCGTCGGATCCGGATCCCGCGATGGGCAACAACCCCACCACCGGCGAAGCCATGTGGGGCGTTGCCTGCGATAACTACGACCTCCCTCTTTACGGCGAAAATGCTGCCGGTTTTGCGGCTTGGGACGAGAGCTACTTCTACCTGGGCTGGATCATCGATCAGGCCAGCAACGAAGACCTCGACATCGGTCCGATGTTCGAGCCTGCGCAAACCGGTCTCATGGCTCCGGTTCAGGCCATCATGGCGCTGCAGTTTGCCGGCAACGCGCCCGACAACGCTTCCCTTGATAGCGACATCGACCTGACCAGCGACACGGCCACCGCCATCGCCGGCGCCGTCGGTCTTGGCGACCTCGAAGGCCTCGGCTACGGCACGGCCCGCACCGACAGCATCCTGCGCCTCAAGGAAGGCATCGAACGCTTCCTGATCACCGACATCAACAACACCGCCGGTTCCGCCAAGGCGCAGAGCAGCATCGTGATCATGGCCGACCTCGCGTCGTCGGATCCCTCGCTGTTCAGCCACGTGCCGGGCGGCATCAACCAGCTCTACATGGACGGTCACGTTGAGTTCTCGAAGTACCCCGGCCGCGATTTCTGCTCCAAGGGCTGGGCGTACGTCGTCGGTCTCGCCGGTAACTAAGATCCAAATCATCAAAGACGCCCAAAAGCGTCTTGCAGGCAAGAGGAGCCCTTCGGGGCTCCTCTCCTTTTTTGTCGGCGGAATTCGGCTTGGGGGCTGTCGCCTACGACAGAACAGGCCGCAACGCCTCCCGGTGCTCCTGGATCCAGTCGTGAATATCTTCAAATACTTTCCGGACCGACTTTTCCGGGGTCCAACCCGTGCGCGCGGTGATGCGCGCATTGTCCGTGACGTACCAACGGATGTCCGCGGGCCTATCCTGCGGGTTTTGGCCGATCTCGATGCGCTTTCCCGTGATTTCGCGACAGATCGCCGTCATCTCCTGCAACGAAGCGCTTACCTCCGGTCCCCCGCCCACGTTGAACGTTTCGCCGCTCAATTCATCCAGGTGGTCGATCTCGTACAACACGAGCCGCAGCAGATCATCGATATGAAGCATATCACGGACCTGCTTGCCCATCCCGCCGTAGCCGATGTATTCGAGCCGGCCGCCGTAGAGATGCCGCGCGGCCCAGAGCACCACAACGCCCTGATCGACCTTGCCCATCTGCCAGGGACCCGTGATCACGCCGCAACGGTTCACCACGCCGCGCAGCCCATACATCTCGAGGTACTCGCGCAAGATCAGCTCCGAACACAGCTTCGTCGCCCCGTACAGCGATCGTGCGCCCTCTAGCGGAAAGGCTTCCGAAAGGCCTCGGCTGGAAATGCCCGGCAACGATTGCTCGTCCGCGACCGTGAAGCGTGTATCCTCTTCGCGATACGACAGCGCATTGATCGCCGCGACCGGATACACCCGGCTCGTCGACAAGAACACGATTCCCGCCTCCCTGCGCCGCGCAAGTTCCAGGCAATTCACCGTGCCCGCGAGGTTGGTGTTGACGAGGTATTGCGGCGACCCGCCGTACCCCGCCATGACCGAAGGTTCCGCGCTGCATTCCAGCACCAGATCGACTGCGCCCAATCCCTCCAGGTCTTCGGGATTGCGAATGTCGCCGTGGACAAACTCGACGCCCCCCGCCCGAAGCCGCGCCAGGTTCAACTCCGAGCCCCGCCGCTTGAGATTGTCAAGCGCAATAACCCGCACATCCACCCGCTCGCGCGTAAGCCCCATACAAAGGTGCGACCCGACAAACCCCGCTCCACCCGTCACCAATACTGTCTGCACGGTGATTGCCCCCTACCGTTACCCAATCCCTCTCTTTACGTGCTCGTGCTCGTAATCGTGCTCGTAATCGATATCGTACTCGTAATCGTAATCGTAATCGTAATCGGATTTGGCAATTAGCAATTAGCCAAAGACGAGCTGCACCCGGCCATTTGCCATTTGCCAATTGCCATTTGCCAGAAAGCGGCCCCCTATTCCCCAATGATGCTCCGCGCGGCTTCGACAACCTTCAGGTGGCGTTCTTCGGCCAGATCGCGCAATTGATCAAAGGCCTGGCGGTCGCTGATCCCCTTCCAGCGGACGAACAACGCTTTCGCCTTCTCGACGTATTGCCGATCGGACAACGTGCGCCGGATATCGGGGTCCTCTCGCAGCAGCATATGGAACTGCTCGTACCGCTGCATCACCACGTCGATCGCGGCCTGCAAGTCCTCCTTGCCCACCGGCTTGGCCAGATAGATGAGCACGCATTCGCGCTCGACCTCCGTGGCCCGCACCCATTCATCGTACCCGGTCAGGAAAACGAAGGGAATGGCGTCCTCATGGCAAACGAGGCGCGCGGCGCGAAATCCATCCAGTTCGGGCATTCGCACGTCGGTCACCACGAGGTCGGGGTGGAACTCGCGGCAAAGGTCGACAAGCATCTTCCCTTCGTTGGCCTGTCCAACGACATGGTGCCCCAATTCTTCCAGGGTTTCCTGGAGATACATCAGCATAATGGGTTCGTCGTCGGCGACGACCACCCGAAGAAGTCGGCTCATGATATTCGTTTCCGTGCCAGGACCGTCAAGAACATTCAAACGGCAGCGGGGGCCTCACGTTGGCGTTGCCGGGGAAATTTGGTGTGGGACGGCGAATGCGCAGCGCTCGGCCGCGAACAAACCGCACTGGATTTAAATCGAGATCGGGTAAACGGCCCGGTTTGCCGCGTACCATCCTTAATTACGATACCAGTGTTTCGTGCTGTGAGCAAGTGCCAATCCCGGCCTTGACCCTGCGCAAGCCCCGACATAGACTACCGCGGTCACAATCGCAGCTTCCGCGCAAACCGAGGATAACACCCGTGAAACAAGCCGACCTTACCCGGCACGCCGAGGAAATACTGCAACGCGCCCTCGCCAACGGCGGCGATCTCGGCGAGATCTACTTCGAGGAACGCGCCGGCGCCACGCTCGGCCTCGAAGACGACAAGGTCGAGCGCATCGTCACCGGCACCGAAACCGGCGCCGGCCTGCGCGTGCTCGAAGGCGACCGCACCCTCTACGTCCACTCCAACGACGTCTCGCTAGCGGGCCTGCTCAAACTGGCCGATACCGTCGCGGGCGGTGCCAATTCGGAACGCGCCGCCTACTCCTACGACTTTCATCCCGAACGATTCGGTACATCCGTCAAAGTGCCGCCCCGGGAAATCCCCACCGCCCGAAAGCTCGAACTCGTCCACGCCGCCAACCGCGCCGCCCGCGCCCACGACCCGCGCATCGTCCAGGTCTCCGTGCGCTACATGGACGGACTGCGCCGCGCGGTGATCGTGAACTCCAACGGCCGCTTCGTCGAAGACCTGCGCATCCAGGTCATGTTCGTGGTCCAGGTCGTCGCCTCCAGCGGCAGCCTCATCCAGACCGGCTACCACGCCGTCGGCGGCACGCAGGGCTTCGAACTCTTCGACGAAATCGACGTCGAAACTATCGCTCTCACCGCCGCACGCCAGGCCTGCCAACTGCTCGAGGCCGACCCCGCTCCCGCGGGCCGCATGCCCGTGGTCCTCGGCAGCGAAGCCGGCGGCACCATGATCCACGAAGCCGTCGGCCACGGCCTCGAAGCCGACCACATCGACAAAGGCATGTCCAAATACCGCGGACGCCTCAACGAGCAAATCGCCGTCCCACAAATCACCGTCGCCGACGACGGCACCGTACCCTTCAAACGCGGCACCTGCCGCGTCGACGACGAAGGCACCCCCATGGAACGCACCGTCCTCATCGACCAGGGCGTGCTCGTGCGCTTCATGAACGATCTCTCCACCTCGCGCAAGCTCGGCATGGACCCCACCGGCAACGGACGCCGCCAGTCCTACGAATACCGCCCCGTCCCGCGCATGACCAACACCATGATCCTCCCCGGCACCGACGATCCCGCGGAAATCCTCGCCTCAACCGATTCCGGACTCTACGTGCGAAAAATGGGCGGCGGCCAGGTCAACCCCCTCAACGGCGACTTCGTCTTCGACGTATCCGAGGGCTACCTCATCCGCAACGGAAAGGCCGAAACCCCCGTGCGCGGCGCCACCCTCATCGGCAACGGCCCCGAAGCCCTCATGGCCATCGAAGCCGTCGGCAACGACCTCGGCTTCAGCATCGGCACCTGCGGAAAAGCCGGCCAGGGCGTCCCCGTGAGCTCCGCCCAGCCCACAATCCGCATCAAACAACTCACCGTAGGCGGCACAAGCCAAACGTAACTTCCCTTTCCAAGGGGAGTTCTTAATCCGGCCCACATACACTCCCCTTACAAAGGAGAGGTACGAAGTGCAAGCGGAAATTTCGATCTTCGCGCATTTGGCCACACGCCGCAAGCCTGCCATAATGCCGCAAATGGGTAAGTGGGGGAGTACACAATGACGCCCAGGAACCGTTTCCTCGAAACCTTGCTCTTCGGAAAGCCGGACCGCGTGCCCTTTGTTCCCGGCGCCGCGCGCGAGTCCACCCTGACCCGCTGGCATCTCCAGGGCCTGACCCTCGATCAGCCTTACGACGCCGTCATTCGCGACCTCATCGACGCGAAACGCGCCGAAAAAGGCCTGCGCCCCGCCGACCACGGCCTGCGCCCGCACGCGATCGATCTCGGCGTGTCATTCCGCATGATCCCCACCTTCGAAGAAAAAGTCCTCGAACACCGCGACGGACACTACATCGTCCAGGACTGGATGGGCGCCATCACCGAGATCTCCGACCAATACAACTACACCTACATCCGCGAGGCCAAAGACTTCGTCACCCGCAAGTGGCACAAGTTCCCCGTGCAGAACCGCGACGACTGGGAAAACATGAAATGGCGCTTCGAGTCGAAGGACCCGCGCCGCTTTCCCGACGACTTCGACGCGCGCTGCGAAGCCCTGCGCAAGCGCGACTACCCGCTCGTCGTCTCCTTCAACGGACCCTTCTGGCAACTGCGCGAATTCTGCGGCTTCGAAGGCCTCTGCATGCTCATGCTCGAGCAGCCCGGCTTCGTCCTCGAGATGGCCCTCTTCTGGCGCGATTTCTGTTCCGAAATCCTGCACGAAATCTTCAAGTACGTCGCCCCCGACATGATTTACCTCTCCGAAGACATGGCCTATAAAGCTCATCCCATGATCTCCCCCGACATGACGCGCCACTACTGCGCGCCCTGCTACCGCCAATGGAACGATCAACTGCGCGCCGCCGGCGTCCCCCTCTACGCCATGGACTCCGATGGCTGCGTTGACCTCCTCATCCCCGTGTGGCTCGAATGCGGCATCAACGTCATCGATCCCCTCGAAGTCGCCGCCCACAACGACATCAACACCCTGCGCGACGCCTACGGCCACAAGCTCGCCTTCCGCGGCGGCATCGACAAACGCGCCATCGCCGCCGGCGGCCCCGCCCTCCACGCCGAACTCGAACGCATCCGCCCCGTTATCCAATCCGGCGGCTACATCCCCGGCTGCGACCACGCCGCCCCCCCCGACGTCTCCTGGCAAGACTATCAGGACTACTGCCTCAGCCTCGCCCAATTAACCGGCTGGCTCGACTGAAAACAGCCGCTCCCGCCCCGCCCCGGCAGACGAACAGCGATCTCCAGTGGCACCCCCAAGCCGGCTCCATGGCTTGGGGGTGTGGGCAAGCCAGGGACCACAAGGACAGTTGTGCGCGTTGGGCTCCCCTCACCCTACCCCTCTCCCCAGGAAGAGGAAACAAGACTCCAGCAGATCGCGGCAATCGACCATTCACCCAGTCACGCGACCCTCGCCCCCAACGGGCTCCCTCTCCCCCTGGGAGAGGGGCGGGGTGAGGGCTCACACCAAAGCCGCCACGCTTTCCCATCAACTCGACACTCGCCCACAATGGTTTCCCTCTCCCTGGGGAGCTGGTTGTACTACACATCTCGACAGCGCGCCAAGGGCGGTTTTCAACCACGAAGTTGTGGCATGTGAATAGCCTCGGGTGCAGGCGCGCCCGTCTCCCCCCTCGGCCTACGCCGCAGCCGATCT
>JAVEWL010000234.1:0-7738 GCA_034004565.1 FCB group bacterium
GGACGCGCCACGGAAGACCGATCGGGTCATGGGGGATCATTACGATACGGGTTCCTACCGCAGGGCAATCGCGCGCGCGTGCAAGGAAGCGAAGGTACCAACGTGGCACCCCCACCAATTACGGCACAACGCCGCAACGGCTGTCCGAAAGCAGTTCGGGCTTGAGGGGGCCCAATTGATGCTCGGGCATAGCTCTGCCGACGTGACACAAATCTACGCGGAAGTGGACCGCGAAAAAGCACTTGCCATTGCGGCAAAGATTGGATAGGGTACGAGTACAGTCTCCATGCCGGGGCTAGGCCGACGGGCCGAAAGCCGCTACCGTGGCGGTTGCCCCGACTTTCCTTCACGGACACCTTACGGAGGTGTGGCATGAAAGGCAGGACTCCCGAGAAGGATCTCATAGCGCACCTGCAAGCGCTTTGCATAAGGCTGCGCGATACTGAGCGCGTCACGGTACGGCCCAGCGGTTTCTCCATGCGGGCAGTCGCAGAGGCCCAGGGGCATGCCTGCGTGGCGGAGCTCAACTCGTTTTTGACTCTGACCGCGACGCTATCTCAAAAGGCCGGGCTGCCAGATCTGTATTCGCTTCTGCCTACAGCCAACCCAAGCGATGATCTTCCGGTGCCGTTCCCGGAAGACTTGCCCGCGATTGCCTGCTACCGGCCCCGCACCAAAGACTGGGCAACATTCCAACCGCTCGTTGCAGAGCATCTACGCAACGAATTCATCCGCATCGCTGAAAATGAGTGGATCCCCTGGCTTGAGTGTTCCGACAGAGACGATTCGCCGGAACAGGCGGCGCCGTTTACGGCCCCCAGCGGTTGGCTTACGGTGACGCAGGCCGCAGAAATGGCGAAATGCAGCCCCAGCAGCATCACAAGGGCTTGTGACGGGGACCTGCTCACACATTCCGGAAAGGGTAGAAACAGGCGAATTTGCCCGAAGGCATTGGACGCCTATGCGAAGGGGATGAAGGTGGGCAGGTTCGATCCCTTCGATATCGATTAAAAGACACCTCTCCATATTGCGCGTTTGTTGCTCGCTATCGCACAAGAGGCCCGTAAATACGGGCCTTTTTTGATCTGAGACGTTGCGCAACATTGCGCAAAATCATACTTGCAAAACTTCCGATGTTCGAAAACAAACGGAGGTTTTACAAATGAACGAAACATTCCTCACATTCTCCGAAGCGTCAAAGACCATCCCAGGAAGGCCCCATTCAAGCGCGGTTTGGCGATGGGCGCGGCATGGCGTCAAGGTGCGCGGATCGCAGCAGCGCGTCAAGCTTCAGCACGTCCGGGCGGGGGCCCGGCTACTCACAACAAAGGCTTGGTTGGACGAGTTTATGCACAGCCTTGCGCGCGCGGACGCGGATTACTTCGAGGGGCAACCTGCGCTAAGTCTGCCCCAGTCCGCAAAAGGTACCCGCACGCCAGAGCAACGGGCCGCCGCCGCGGACGCCGCGCGTACCCGTTGCCTTGCGAGCAAAAAGTAGCCCGTTACATCTGGGCTGGAGGTTGGAGTATGTCAGTGATTTGCGGATCGCATGGTGGCCAGACGGCAGTGTCAGACGACGCAACAGCGCTTAAAATCCTTGTCGCACGGTCCATGAACGGCGACGTTCTCGCCTTGAGTAGCGTAAACGATCTATCGCTTTGCGCCTCGTACCCAGACCCAGATATCGCGTCAATCGTTGCGGCGGTGCAAGCTGCCTCAGAACGTCCGGGCGCACCGATGGATGCCTTCGATGTTGGTGACGTTGCGGAGGAACTTCTCGACAACGACCGCGAGGATCTACTCGAACGGCTGTATGAGATAGACCTGTTGGCCTTTGAAGGCGGCGCCGAAGATGAGGACGGCAATGTGTCCCTGGCGCCGGTTTGTGACGACATGCTGCTCGAGTTTGCCGCCGAGGTTCAACGCGAATTGGAGAGGTGTAACATGCCACCACCGCCCCCTGAAGAAATCCCCGATGGCATTGACGACGTACTGCGGCGCTTGGACGATGAGTTATGGGGCGCTGAGCACCGCGCGGCCGCTGTGTTGAAGTTGCCACACCTCCGCATGGCGACGCGCGGCACGCTCAATGCGCGGCCTTCCCGCGAGGAAAAGGAGATCGTGTCTCATGAAATCGTTTCGTGGGCGCAGAAACACCGCCTACTCGGGCTTGACCAAGACGGCGCCGTGCTTTGGATTGACCCGTCTGGCATCGTCGTGCCGCTCGCGGACAATCAGCACATGCGCGCGGTACTGTCCGCTCTTGGGGTGAATTCCACGGAGACGATGTTTCGATGGATACTCGAGGACCTTCGTATAGCGGCCGCCACGGATAACTCGTGCCGGGTTGTAATTCGTCGTTACGCACACATCATGAAAGACGCCATCTACTTGTCGTGCGGTCTATACCGGGCCGTGAAGGCAAGCGCGAGTGGCCTGTCCGTTGTTCCAAACGGCACAGACGGGGTGTTTTTCACAAGCGAAGCCTGCTACCCCGATTGGGATATCTGCCAACCCACCAGGCCTTCCAGCCTTGCGGCCCTGAGTCCGCACCTTCACGCGCCGGCCGAATCCGCCGACTACCTGCCCGAGTATCAGGCAATGCTCTTTGAGGCATGGATTGCCGCCGCCGTAGCTGGCCTTCGACCGCTTCCTTTGCTCGTCTTACTTGGACAGGCGAGTTCCGGCAAGAGCACAACCGCGCGCGGCCTGGCCATGACGGTACGCGGGCCATCGGCGGATGTGTCCGGCTGTCCTGCCCAGCAGCGCGATATTGAGGCGCTTCTGTGCGGGTTGCCCATTGCACTCTTGGACAACGTCGATACGGCCGTCTGCCCGGAATGGTTACAGGACATGCTCTGCAAGGCGGCTACCGGCGCGCGCGTAGAGCAACGCAAGCTGCATGAGAATTTCGTAGTGACCGCAAGGCCCATGACGGCCGCCGTCGTCATGACAAGCAGGACGGCGACGTGGGCGGGCCGCGCCGATGTACAGGACCGCTGTCTTCCGTGCTTCTTTTCCGAACGCGCCGACTCTACACGAATGGACGACGGCGCCCTCATGGCCGAAGTGAACGCGAATCGAAACGGGATCATGTCTTGGGTGGCGGAGACGGCCGCGGCGGGGCTTCTCGGACCCGCCCGGGCGGGCCTGCCAAGCCGATTCCAGGCGTTCGCCCGGCTCGTGATACACATCGCCCCGGAGCACGGGCGCGAAGCTCTCGAGCGATTCACCTGGGCCGCGAGAACAGCCATCGTCGACATACACCCGCTGATTCAGGCCATTTTGTCGTGCCAAATGGAGGTAAAGGGAACCCCTTCGGGCATCGTGGCCCAACTGAAGAAGGACGGTCGCGACATTCCTTTCTTGGGTGGCGGGAAACAAATTGCAAATCTCTTGCGGGAGCACCGGCGGCTTTTCCCTTATTTCGATGAGAAAACAGAGGGCAATAACCGCATTTTTATCATTTCATCCTCAAGAGGCCCCGGAGAACCCGGAGAAACCGGAGATTCTACTTTCTTTCGCGGAATCGAAGCGGAAGAAGAGACAGAAGAGTGGTGGCACAGGTAGACACGTATAGATTTGGGCGCGAAAAGAGAACCTCCGGTTTCTCCGGGTTCTCCGGTGGGTGTCAATCTGGGGTAGGTCCGCAAATGACTCAGGGTGTCACGCGCCGGGAATTTCGCAAGCGCCGGGCTGAGCTCTGTCTTGAGATTCGCCAGCGGCGTGGGCTCCCACCGAACCCGTCAACGACTTCCTTCGCAGGGGTGATTTTGCCAGGCCAGCAAAAGGGACGCGGTCTTCATTGGCGCGCAAACCATACCGGCCATTGGCTTCCGTTGACGGTGTGGTCTTAGTCGGCTGTGTCGTCGGACACAAAAGATACCACTTGACAAACTTATTGGGGGGATCCGGATCATGAGGCTGGAGAAAGTGTAGGCGGGGAGTTTGGGTTATGCCGACTTTTGATGCGGGCTCAATCCAAGGCACAATGAGCATGGACTCGACACGCTGGCAAGCCAGCGTTTCGAAGATCCAAGCCGACAGCCAAAACCTCATGCGCCGCATGCTTGCCCTGCCCGGATCAATCCGCCCCGCCGAGGTCGCGATCAAATCGCTCGGGGGCTCGCTCAACACTACCGCCACCGCCGCCGCGGGGCTTGCCAGCGTGGGCGTGACGGCCGGTGTTGCCGCCCTCGCGAAAAGCTTTGTGAATGCCGCCTCCGAAGCCGAGAACTATCAAAAGCGTTTGGGCGCATTGCTCGGCAGCCAAGCCGAGGGCAACCGGCTGGCCAAAGAAATGACCGACTACGCTGAAGATTCGACATCTTCATTGCAGGGCGTCATGGCCACAGCCACAAACCTTTCGGGCGTCCTGAAGGGCGGCGTAGATCAAATCACGCAGTGGATTCCCGTTATCGATGATCTTGCCGCCGCCGCAGGGTTGAGCATTCAGGAAGCTGGCGGCCAAGTTATGCGCATGCTGTCTGCCGGTGCCGGTGCAGCGGACCTCTTCCGGGAGCGCGGCGTAAATGCGATGTTGGGCTTCACCGCCGGCGTGGAGTATTCCGCGAAGGAATCGGCGAAAAAGCTCATGGAAGCTTGGGAAAGCGCGGACTCGAAGTTCCGAGGGCTGTCTGGAAAGCTTGCCGACACGTGGGCTGGCCAGGTCAGCATGATGGAAGACAAGTGGTTTATCTTCCGAAACAAGATCATGGACGCTGGCATTTTCGACGGTGCCAAAAACGCGTTGAAGAGTTTCAATAGTACATTGGACGCTGGAATGGCCTCGCTTGACGGCTTTCTCGCGGCCCACGGTGAGGTTGTTTCGCGCGTTACCCTGGGCGCCGCCGCTGTCGGGGCCGCTGCGGTCTCGCTGGGGGCGGTAGCGCTGGGCTATACGGCGCTGAATGCGACCCTGGCCGTCACGGGCGGCATTATCGGTCTTACCGCCGGACAGGCGGGCCTCTTGGGCGCTGCCCTTGCGGGCGGGGCCGTGCTCGCGGCGACACATTGGGACGCAACCCGCGTGAAGTTTTCGTCCCTGATGAAAGGGATCGCCGACGCCACAGAGACGGTGTCCCACTTCTTCGCCCGCGTGGTGCGTACCGGCACGGACGCCATTACCACGCTGCAAATCGGATGGGCAAGCTTTGCCGAAGTTGCAGTTAGCGCAATGGGAAAGGTGGCCACGGGCGCCCAGGCCGCCGCGCTACTGTTCAAGAATGCGTGGCTTAATGCGATTCGCGGCTTCCTGGTTCTCGATGAAAAACTCACGGGCGCAATGAGCCACATCCCCGGCTTCGACGGGCTTCGCGACGGGGCGGCGGAACTTCGGCGTGAAATCGCAGATATGGACAAAGAGATCTTCGCCAACGCGGTTGACCGATCGAACCTATGGGGATCGGTTACCCCCGGCTTACAACTTGCCCTTGACGACCTGAAGGCGCAAAAGGCGGCCCTGCGGGATCTCATGAAAGAGCCCACGCCCGCCGAGACGGCCTTCGACGGATTGGCCGACAAGGCCTCGATCGCGGCCGACTTCTGGGCGAAATCGACGGCAAGCGCCGCTACGGCCCTTGCGCAAAACGCGTTGACCGGGAAGTCTGTATCCGACAAGTTGAGCCAAGTCACGGACGCGGCACAGCGTGCAACCGACGCGCTGTTTGGAATCGGTGAGGGCGCCGACGAAGGCTCGAAGAGGGCCGCCGGCGCGCTGGACAAGCTCCAGACACGGGCCACTGCGTTACGGGAATCCGTGGTGCCCACGGCCGCCGTCCGCGCCGGGTTGCTTGAGTTGCAGGACCTTTCGGCGCGCTTCCCGGAGACCGTTGACGCCGAGGCCATCTCGGCGCGCATTGCCGAGATCGCGAAGAACGCGGTTGACAGCGGTCTATCGGCCTTCTCGAACATCCGGCCCGCTTTGCAGGGGGTCAACGAAGACTTGCTCAGGGCGTTCGATACCAGCCGTGCCGCGCTCGGAATGAGGGAACTTATCGAGCTTACGATGCGCGAACTGAAGATCATGGACCGGCTCCTCGAAGAGAGCGACATGGGCGGGCTTGACGTGTTTGAGCCCGTGGCGCAGATGATTCAGCGGGTGAACCCCGGCAACGAACTTGTGGGCTGGGCACAGCAGATCGCCGACTACCAGGCCGCGCTCGGGGCACTACCTGCGCAGACGCTGAAGTCGATTGGGCTTGAGTTGTGGGGCCAGTTGGGCGACGCGATTGAGCGCCATGGCACAGCCAAGGTCCAAGACCTCATTGAGCGGATCAAGATCATTGAGCCGAGCATCGCCAAGGCCGTTGATGAGGCGAGTAGGCAATCCGCGACGGATTGGGCAAGTTCATCTTCGGATCTATCCGGGCTTGCCGGGACTGCTGAGAACATAGGGCTACTCGGGCAGGCGGTTGGCGGGCTTGGGCCGGAATTCCAAACGGCCGCCCAAGGCGCCAACGTTGCAGTGGACGGAATCAAGGCATTCATGTCGATCGCGAATTTCGCGGTCGATCCCGTAAGCGCCTTGATAAACATCGTCACGCTGGCCGGGGACGCTATGGGGCTCTTCGGGAAAGAGGTAGAGAAGGTTCCCACCGCGGCGGATCGCGTCTTTGAGGAAATGGCAAACTCCGTCGAAGGCTGGGTTGACGGGATGACCGATGCCATTGTCGACTTTGTGAAGACAGGGGAGGCGAATTTCAAGGAGTTTGTGGACAGCGTCCTCGAGGACATGCTCCGGATCGTCATCAAGTACGCCCTTATCCAGCCCATCCTACAGGCAATCGGCGTCCCCGGTTCTGAGTTCGCCAAGGGCGGCGTGTTCAACGCGGGCAACGTAGTCCCCTTCGCCAAGGGCGGGGCGTTTGCGTCCGGCGGGCCTGTCGCGGTCGACAACATCATTCCCTTCGCGCGCGGCGGAGTGGTGAACAAGGCCACTGCGTTCGATATCGGGGTCATGGGCGAGGCGGGGCCCGAGGCCATCATGCCGCTTGATCGCACCCGTGACGGCGCCCTGGGCGTGCGGGCCATTGGGGCCAATGCGGGGGCGGGTGGCGGCAACCTAAACCTTACCGTTATTGACCAGACCACGCGTGTTGCGGAACACGAATATGATGTGCAGCCCGCAATGGGTCCGGACGGAGAGAAGAGCTTCCGCTTATTCATCCGCGACGCAATGAAGCAAAACATTTCCGACGGTTCTCTCGACCGTGACATGAAATCTAATTACGGTCTTATGCGGCGGGCGCGCTGATGAAAGATATCGCGATAGTGGAAGAGGTCACTGGCAATCTGCTGGGCGAAATCAAGATTGAGCCTGGTAAGAAAGCAATAATTCAGTGGGATAACCAGACCAACCCGCCTCGCCCGATTGAGATATGCATAGAGACACTACCGGACGGCACCGTGTATGTCAGGACGTACATGAGCGCGCCCGGCTCCCTTGATCCGCACGAAGGAAATATCGTCGCCTTCCCCACGCCCGCAAAGGACGAAGACAATGCCGGCGAATGACTTTTCAACGAAGTTCGGACGCATTGCCAAGATCATGCCCGAGGCCGCCCGGCAGGGCATGGCCAAAGCCGGTATGGCGCTTCTGCGGGACTGCATCATGGACCCCGATACCGTTCCCCTGGAAGAGGGCCCGCTACGCGCCTCGGGGATGGAGTTCGGTGAAGACCAGCTTATCGGCACAGGCAAAGATCTCGGCGCGGACGGGCCACGAACGGAGAGCGGC
>JAVEWL010000235.1:0-7731 GCA_034004565.1 FCB group bacterium
CTTGGTGCGGCGCAAGCGGCCGTTCCACGAATGAGCCCGGCTGGATGCTCGGCACTGACCTACGAATGCTGTCATCTATGTCATGGACGATCATTTAAAGTGACCTACGAATGCTGTCATCTGGCCACTACTGGTACGGTGAGCAGGTGTTTGGTGAGCTGGGCACGCGGTACTTCCTGCGCGACGCGCTGGGGATTGCGGCGGGCTTGCACGAGTTCTTCCGCAACACGGATGTATTTCAGATGGCGAATTACGCGCAGACGGTCAATGTGATCGGCGCCATCAAGACCACGAAGACGGCGGCGGCGTTCGAGACGACAGGCCTGGCGTTGAAGCTGTACCGGCAGCGGTTCGGGACGATTCCGGTGGTGGTGAGCGGCGACACCGGGCCGCTGGATGTGGTCGCGGCGTGGACCGAGGACCGCAAGGCTATTACGGTTGGGGTCGTGAATCCCACACGGGAGGCGCAGGAGCTGCCGTTTAACCTGCAAGGCGCGAAGTTGACGGGCAAGGGGCGCGTGTGGAGCATTTCGGGTCCGGACGAGATGGCCTACAACCACCCGGGCGAGGCGCCGAAGGTGACGGTCGTGGAGCAAGAAATCTCAGGCGTCGAGCGCTCGATCAAGGCTCAGCCCGTCAGCGTGATGCTGTTCCGGTTGGAGGTTGAGTAGCTTTCAGCGCAGTTCTCACTTTCAACGACAGGCCTGCATTCATTCTATCTTCCAGCCCGCTTCAGCGGGCTTTTGTCCTTTGCCCCCGGCTTCAGCCGGGGGGTAGGGACTGACACCCTATGGATGGAGCCGGCTTTAGCCGGGCTTTTCGATCCTGCTTCAGCTAAAGCAAAGCCCGAGAAGTCCGGCTGAAGCCGGCTTTCACTGAAGGTGGCTGATGCCTCGATCCCCCCTGCTGAAGCAGGGGGCAAAGAACAAAAGCCCGCTGAAGCGGGCTCAAGATCCACGGGGCAAAACTGGGAGCCCTGAGATGAAGCGTGGCTTGCTTCGCACCGGTTCGCCGACTCTGGTAGAATGGGGGTTCAACCCATTGCCGAATGCGGAGGGAATGTCGATCATGATCGATCCTGAGTTGCTCAAGATTCTGGTGTGCCCGGAAAACAAGACGCCGGTGCGTTTGGCGGACGATGAGCTTGTTCGCCGGGCGAATGCGGCCATCGAGGCGAAGACTTTGAAGAACCGGAGCGGCGAGGTTGTCGAGCCGGGCATTGATGCGGGTCTCGTGCGCGAGGACAACGCGTACCTTTATCCCGTGCGCGAGGACATCCCGATCATGCTTATCGACGAGGCCATTCCGCTCGATCAGCTTACTTAGCCTGCCGTATGCAGTCTCCGGAGGCTTCCTTGGATTCCGCCGCCGTATTCAACATTCCGCCGCACGAGGCAATTCGCGCGCGGGTTTTTCGCGAGATCCTCATGGCGCGCCAGCGCGTCTATGCGGTGGGCGCGCCCACGCCGCTCGATTGCATCCAGGCGTCCGTGGCGGGCGAGGTGTACCTCAAGCGCGAGGATCTCTCGCCCATCAATTCGTATAAATGGCGCGGCGCCTACAACCGCATGGCCCTATTGACGCCCGAGGAGCGCGAACGCGGGGTCATTTGCGCGTCGGCCGGCAACCATGCGCAGGGCGTGGCGCTGGGCGCGAACCGCCTGGGCATTTCGGCCGTGATCTACATGCCGACCTCGACGCCGCGCATGAAGCAGGTGGCCGTGGCGCGGCACGGGGGCGAGCGGGTGCGCATCGTGCTGCACGGCGACAACTACGACGCGGCGGCGGAGCGCGCGTTTGCGGAGGCGGCCGAAAGCGGGCGCGTCTTCATTCATGCCTACGACGATTACGCGGTCATGGGCGGCCAGGGCACGCTTGCGGACGAAGTGGTGATGTCGGGCTGTGGCCCATTTGATGTGGCCTATCTTCAAATCGGCGGGGGCGGCATGGCTGCGGCCGTGTCGTGCTGGTTGAAGGCGTACTATCCGAACATTCGCATCGTGGGCGTGGAGGGCGTCGAGCAGGCGTCGATGCGGGCGGCGTTCGATGCGCACGCGCCCGTGGCGCTGCCGTATGTGGACGTTTTTTGCGACGGCACGGCCGTGAAGAAGGTGGGCGGGCTAACCTATCCGCTCTGCGCCGAGTTGCTGGACGAACTGATCACGGTCACGAACGAAGAAGTCTGCGCGGCCATCCAACTGTTGTGGGAACAGCGCCGGTGCGTCGCGGAACCCTCGGGCGCGATGGGCCTGGCGGGTCTCCTCAAGCAGGGCGGACCCGGCGAAGGAAAGAAAGCGCTCGCGGTGGTGTGCGGCGCCAATATGGATTTTACGCAGCTCGCGTGGGTGTCGCGGCACGCGTCGATCGGCGCGGCCCGCAGCCGGTATTACCGCTTCGAGATCGGCGAGGACAAGGGTTCGCTGTTGAATCTCCTTGAAAGTGCCTTCGAGGGACTGAACATCACGGAGTTTCAGTATGGCAAGGTCGATCCCGTCAAGGCCTACCCGGTCATAGGCGTGGAGGCGACGCCGCCGCAGTTTCAAATGATCGAAGAGCGCATGCGGCAGCAGGGCATCGCGTTTGAAGATGTGACCTCGCGCGAGGACGTCGAGTTCCGCATCATCCGGTACGAGCGGGATTTGTTCCAACTGCCGTATTTCATCAAGCTGGAATTTCCGGAGCGGGCCGGCGCCTTGCACGATTTCCTTCTGGCCGCGCGCGAGACGGCGAGCATCTGCTACTTCAATTATACGTTCACGGGTGAGCAGGTGGGTCGTGCGCTCCTGGGCCTCGAATTCGAAACGGAGGAACAGCGCGCCGGGTTCAAGCGGTTCCTCGCGAACGCGCAGTGGGATTTCGACGAGATCGAATCGACGGTGCTGGACCGCGTATTTTGACGGGACGGGAGGGGATGTGAGGTGCAGGTAACGTACCGTCTGGCCGACGAAGACTATCGCGCGCTCGCCCATTTTCTGATGCACCAGACCCCGCGGGGAAAGAGGGTATTGCGGCGGCAGATTGTCGGAATGTGCGCCTTTTCACTCGCGGGAGTGGCTATCGTCTATGCGCTTCGCGACGACCGCATCCTGGCGATTCTTTTCGGCGGCTTCTGTTTCGTGCTGATGAACCTCATGCGCAGGCACGCGGTGAAGCTTCAGCGGGAACGGATTTACCGCCTCATCGCCCGCAAGGACGATTCGGGCAAGCACCCGCCCGGCACGCTGAAACTGACGCCGGAAGCCCTGGAGGCCGAGACGTCCAAGGGCACCGGCGCCATTCCGTGGAGCGGCGTCACCCGGGTGGCGCGCGACGCCAGCCATATCTTCATCATCCTCGGCAAGGCGAATGCTTTTGCCGTGCCCAGGCGCGATTTCGAGAGCCAGGAGGCCTTCGATGCGTTCTACAACCGGGCGCTCGAGTACCATGCCCGGACCAGAACCGCCCATCCTGAATGATGAATGCGGAGTTCCGGGCGGGGTTGAGCGAAGGACAGCACGTACAGCAATGACCCCGTGCGCCCCGGCGTGTATAATGCGGGCTCTGGTCCTCGGGCGCGCCACACCACCTGTGGGCGCTATCAAAGGCACCTGAATTCTACGGAGAGGATCCCTATGAAGCACTCTATGAGCCGGGGGGTGTGGCGCGCGTTGGCGCTTGCCCTGTGTGCGCTTTTCGTGACGGAAACGGGCGTGGCGGCGGAAAAATCGCCCGCGCCGGCCAAGAAGGCGGCGGCGGAGAAGGCCCCCGCGAAGTCCAAGGCAAAATCGAAAGCCAAGGCGAAGCCCGCGTCGAAGAAGGCCGAGGATGCGCCGCCGCATCCGTCGACGCTGCCGTGGAGCATTCGCGGTCAGTACGGCATCGGCTACAACGACCTGTCTTTTGTGTACTCGACGGACAACGCCGAATGGCGCATTGTTCGCAACGAGACCGAGGTATTGGTCGACAACGTGGGCATGACCATCACGCTGGGCGACGGCAGCGTGGTGAACGTGGCGGATTTCTTGCGCGGCTCGACAGACTTCAAGGAAATGAACGACGCCTCCGGCAAGTACCGGCAATTCTGGGTGCAAATGGCGCCGCGAGCGGGCCTGGATGTTCGCCACTGGGTGGACCGCTACAGCGACAAGCCCTACCTGATCCTCCGCTCGGAGATCACGAATGTGAGCGATAAGCCCGTGACAATCCGCGAGGTCACGCCGGCGGTCCTGGAGGGCAAAGACCTTGTGTTGACGCCGGAAGCAGTTGCGGTGAAGCGTCCGGTCGTCCGGCGCGGCGACTACGTGCTGTATGACCCGAGTGCGACCCGCTACATGCTTTTCAACGATCCGGGCAAGAAGTTCATGCTGGGCGTAGGCTCGTTCTTCGAAACCGGTACGCCGGTCTCGGTGTCACTCGAGAAGAAGGACACGGCCTGGCAGGGCAAGATTACCTGCGACTACAGCCCCGGGCACGTGCTGAAGCCCGGTGAGAAGCTCAAGGTCGAGCCGGTGCTGTTCAACTTCTTCATGCCGAAACCCACGGACGTTGACATTGCCTACGCCTTGGCCCTGAGCACGCTGCCGCAGCCGGCCGCGCCCGCGCCGCCCGCCTGGGTGACGGTTGCGCCGACGGAATCCGCACAGGCGCTGCTCGCCACCGTGGACGCCTGGGGCGGCTCGGACGTGAAGCACGCGCTCGTGCCCGCACCGTATTCGGGCGCCGAGGGCTATCCCTACGACGCGAAGCAGCTCGCGCGCGAACTGAGGTCGCGCAAGATGACGCCGGGCATCGCAATCGATCCGCTGGGGGTGCGGGGTGCCGCGGAGAACCTTACCGTGGCGGGCGCCGACGGGCGGCGGTGGATCAATCCGGCTTTGCCGGAAGCGCGCGACTTTGCCGCACAGCAGTTGAAGACCCTCGTCGATTACGGCTACGGATTCTTTGTGGTGGCTCCGTCGGCCATTCCCGACGCCGCGCTGCTCGCCATCGGCGTCTCGCGCAACGAGGCCGATGACCTCGCCTTTGACATCGCGGCGTCCGCGGCGGGTTCCCTGCCCGTGGTGCCGGCCCCGGCGGCAACGCTGGGCAACGAGGTGGACGCGTGGCTCGAAGCGGACGCGCCGACCTCGCGCCTGCGCACGCACAATGTGGCTGTGGGCCCCGTGCGCGTGGACGTGGCGAAGCTGGGCGATCCGAGCGACGGCCTCCAGATGGCCATTGCGATGTACCCTGGGCCGCTTGAGTTGGTTGGGATGCCGTCAGGCCTTGCGAAGAAGCTCTTTCCGCAGCCCGTGACCTTCGCCCAGCCGCTGGACGTCCAGCAGGTGCCCAAGCTGTGGCACGCGCAGGAGAAGGTGGTTCGCAGCGGCCCGAGAAGCATGGTGGTGGCGTACCCGGGCGCTCCGGCCTGGACCGAGGCGGATTTGGCGGGCGCCTTCGAGGGCAAGCCCAAGTCCATGCGGGTCGAGGCGGACGGAAGCATGCACGAAGCGAAATAGCGCCGAACTAAATCTGCGCGGCACCCCTGGTTTCGGCTGGGGGTGTCGTTTCTTTTTCATGGGTCTTAGGGGTCTTATGGGTCTCATGGGACCCAGAGGGATGGCGCCGGGCCGGGTAAGTAGAGTAGTGTAAGGCATCGAAGAACCACTGCCCAGGAGAGGAGCCGCACGTGCCGTATTATTTGCCGTTGGCCCAACGCATCGGAAACGTGGTCCGCCTCGCGGAAATCATTCACGTGATGGTGCGCCACGGGTTTGCGGACCTCGTGCACCGGCTTGGCTTGCACGAAGGCATTCCGGCGCGATTGTTGCGCGGCCTGCGGATTATTGAAACGCCCACGGTTGAGCTTGAGACCCGGGGCAGGCGCCTGTGCGCGATGCTTACCGAGCTCGGCCCCACCTATGTAAAACTTGGCCAGGTGCTCAGCACGCGCCCGGACCTCGTCGAAAAAGACATCGCCGAAGCACTTGGCATGCTCCAGGATCGCGTCGAAGCGCAGCCTTTCGACCTCATGCGGCCCGTGATTGAGAAAGCCCTTCGCGCGCCGTTGCCGGAACTGTTTGCCGAGTTCGACGAAACGCCCGTGGCGTCGGCTTCGTTGAGCCAGGTCTACGCGGCGACGCTGCACAACGGCGAAAGGGTCGCGGTCAAGGTGCAGCGTCCGGGCATCCGGCGCGTGATCGAGTCGGACCTGCGCCTGATCCGGCGCGCCGCGGAATGGTTGTCGGACCGCGTGATCGAGTTCGGCTGGTTCGACCCGGTGGGCACGGTGGACGAATTGTCGCGCTCGCTGCGGCGCGAGCTGGATTTCACCGTCGAGGCACGCATCGCCGAGCGATTCGGGCGCAACTACGAGGGCGACACGCACGTGTACGTGCCGCCGGTGCATTTCGAGTTGACCGCGCCCGAGGTGCTCACCGTGGGGTGGATCGACGGTGTGCGGATCGATGCCGTGGCGCGGTATCCGGAACGCGAGAGCGATCCCAAAGAAGTGGCGGCGATCGGCTGCGACACGGTGTGCAGGCAGATCTTCGAGTTTCGTCTGTTTCACGCCGACCCTCATCCCGGCAACATTCTGCTCACGCAGAACAACCAGATCGCGTTTCTCGATTACGGCATGGTGGGCCACCTGGAGGCCGCGGACGTGGTCGCGCTTGCGGAACTGCTTCGCGCGATCTTCCAGAACGATCCGGAGAATTGCGTGACGGCGCTGCTCGCGTTTACGACGGCGGGCGACGTGTACGACCTGGATTCGTTTCGCTACGCGATGGGCGAATTCATTGCCTTCGAGGCGCAGGCGCTGGTGGGGCGCGCGCAAGTGGGCCGGATCCTCGAAGAACTCACGATTGTGCTGCGGCGATACCACCTCGAGCTCGTGCCGCGATTGTCGCTGCTGCTCAAGGCGCTCGCGACCATCGAGTCGACGGGACGCGCGCTCGACCCGGACCTCGATATGGCGCCGATCATGCGGCCTTATCTCGAGGAAGTGTTGGCGAGCCGCTTGAGTCCGGTGCGCCTGGCCGGCGAAGTCCAGCAGCGCGCGCTGGCAATGCTGCGCCTGACCCGCGACCTGCCGCGCGACATCCAGCAGATCGTGCGCACGTTGCGGCGCGGACGGTTCAAAGTGCAGCTCGGCCTGGACGGATTGACGCATTTCAGCAGCGTCGTGGACCGCGCGAGTAATCGCCTCACCTTCGGCGTCATCACGGGGGCCATCATCGTCGGTTCGAGCCTGCTGATTCACGCGGGGGACGGCCACGGCACCCTCGGGTTGATTGGCTATATTGTTGCGGGCATCTTCGGCTTTTCGGTGCTTGTGTCGATTCTTCGTTCGAAGAATTATTGAGTGGGAAAGGCGAAGGCGCGCCTTGGCCCGAATGTTGCCCGATTTGGGATGCGATTACGCGAGACTGAGGAGCCTATATCCAGAAGTCCGTAGGACTCAATGCGCTCCGGATTGCCGTGCATCTTCCTAATTGGGTGGCACATACAAGCCGCGTGCGGAACGAACGTGGCTTGCGGGTGTCTTTCTCCCTCTCCCCCTGGGAGAGGGCGGGGTGAGGGCTTCGGCCAATACTCGCAATCATTCCCAACGCTACCTTTCCCCACACAACCTCCCCCACGAGTCATTGCGAGGAGCGCCCGCAGGGCGGACGACGCAAACTTATGTAACCCCGAACTCCGAATCGGGGTCGGTGGGATCAAGCGGAGCGCGACAAAGTAAAAGCGAAGACCCCGCATCGGAGGTCGGGG
>JAVEWL010000236.1:0-7724 GCA_034004565.1 FCB group bacterium
GGGTTGAACAAGTAATCCGCCGGCCCACGGTTTAACAGAAACGGTCGAAGGACGGCTTGCGCCTTGGGGCCAAAGTAGAGAGTCCGCGGCTTTCCTTGGTGTGCCGTCTTGTGTTTGTTGAGAGTTGCAATCCACACCGGCCCGGTGCGGTCGACGTCACAAGGGCGAAGCTCGAGTATTTCACCCGGGCGCGCGCCGCACGCGAGTTGCAGGTCCACCATGGCGAGCAATGTTTGGGGCAGGACAGCCCGCACGGCTTCGATGTGGGTTTCCAACACGGGAAGCACCGGATCGGACTCTCTGGCGTCCGTCTTCCCCTTGCGCAGTCCCGGCACGACGGACAAGGCAACTGCCACGGACGCGGGGACAAGTTCATGAGAGGCAAGCCATTTGTAGGCGAGCTTCAGGCACCCGCACATTGAATTGATGTTCGTGCGACAGTATCCGCGCGTGACAAGCTCAGCTTGCACGGCGCGCAACCTGAGCGGGCCAAAGTCGGAGGCAAGCTCCGCGCCGTACAGGTCCATCGCACACAAGACCACGGCCTTAATCCGCCCGACTTGCGATGCTGTCTTCCCGCCCTTGCCGTAGTAATTCCGCGCATGTTCCAGGTAGAGCCCGAGGCATTCGCCGACGGTGATGTCACTGGGCTGCTTTTCGATCGGTACGGCAAGCCCCGTCGCCGCCAGTTGGGCGAGCAGGGCATGGTAACGTTGCTGCGCCCTCGATTCATCCTTACCCAAATAGTAAGACTTTCCCTTGATGCGCACATAGAAACGTCCGGTGGAGTGATAGCACAGCTTCGGGTTTTTTACAGCGGTATGGGCATTTTTGCGCGCCATTGGTGCGGCCTCCAGGGTGCGAAAATGTCAATTGACACTTTCTAGTCCATGGTTACGGCCGCACCGCGTAGCGGGTATCAGGTTTGTAAGCCCCTGATTCGGCAAAGTTTAGAAATGGTGGGCGATACTGGACTTGAACCAGTGACCCCTTGCATGTCAAGCAAGTACTCTAACCACCTGAGCTAATCGCCCAAATCTTTGCGGAATATAGCAAGTTTTTGGGCCGTAGTCAAACGGTTTACTCGACACGAGACGATCAGGGGTTGTCGTTTGCCCAGGCGAGGGCGGCGCGCAGGGCTTGTTGCCATTTGGCGTGCAGGGCTTCACGTTCGCCGGCGTTAAGGCGGGGCTCGAAGGTGCGGTCGGGTCGCCAGAGGGCGGCGATTTCGTCGACGTTTGACCAATACCCTGTCGCCAGGCCGGCGGCGTAGGCGGCGCCGAGGGCGGTGGTTTCTTCGACGGCGGGACGGACTACGGCGGTGCCGAGGATGTCGGCCTGGAATTGGCACAGGAAGTTGTTCTTGACGGCGCCGCCGTCCATGCGCAGGGGCGCAGCCGTTGAAGACCGATCGGAGGTCATCGCGGCGACGAGGTCGCGGGTTTGGTAGGCGATGGATTCGAGCGTGGCACGGACGATATGGGCGCGGGTGGTGCCGCCAGTGATGCCGACGAGCGTACCGCGGGCGTAAGGGTTCCAATGGGGTGCGCCGAGGCCGGCGAACGCGGGCACGAAGTAGACGCCGGCGGTGGCGGGCACGGATTCGGCCAAGGCTTCGGTCTCGGCGGCGGTGTCGATGATGCGCAAGCCGTCGCGGAGCCATTGAACGGCCGCGCCGGTAACGAAGACGGAGCCTTCGAGAGCGTATTGCGCGGGTTGGCCGGGCAGTACGTAAGCCACAGTGCTTAGCAGGCCGTGGTGGCTGGTGACAGGCCGGTCTCCGGTGTTGCAGAGCAGGAAAGAACCGGTGCCGACGGTAACCTTGGTGTCGCCGGGGTTGTAGCCGGCCTGGCCGAAGAGCGCAGCCTGTTGATCGCCCAGGTTGCCGGCGATGGGGATAGACAAGCCTTGGGCCTCTCTCCCCCACGCTTCGGCAAGCACGGGATGTCGCGCGGGTTCGAGGTAGCCGTAGACTTCGGCGCTGCTGCGTACGCGCGCGAGCAGCTCACGCGGCACGCCGAAACGTTCGAGGAGGTAATCGTCCCAAGCGAGGGTGTGCAGGTTGAAAAGGAGCGTGCGCGAGGCATTGGTCGGGTCGGTCACGTGCGCGCCGGTGAGGTTCCACAGGAGCCAGGAGTCGATTGTGCCAAAGCAGAGCTCGCCGTGGACCGCGCGGGCATGCAGGTCGCGGATGTTGTCGAGAAGCCATTCGAGTTTGGTCGCGGAAAAGTAGGGATCGATGGGCAGGCCGGTCCTGACGCGCACCTCTTCCCCACACTCCTGGGTCAGCGCGCGGCAGCGGTCGGAGGTGCGCCGATCCTGCCAGACGATGGCGTTGTGGATGGGTTGGCCGCTTTGGGATTCCCAGACCACGGTGGTTTCGCGCTGGTTGGTGACGCCGATGGCGGCGATGTGCCGTGGCGATACGTTCGCGTCGCGAAGGGCGCGGACCATGCACTCGAGGGTGTTGTTCCAGATTTCGAGGGGATCGTGCTCGACCCAGCCCGCATGGGGGTAGATTTGGCGGTGTTCCTTGTAGGCGGCGGCGATGGGGCGTCCGTCGCGGTCGAACAACATGAAACGTGTGCCGGTGGTGCCCTGGTCGATGGCCCCGATCAGGCCGTCACAATCGCTTGGCATGTCAGCGCTCCTTGCTCTTGATGAAATCGCCCACGATGCGCCGCCAACGCCGGGCGTCGTCCTTCAGGTATCCGCCGTGTCCGGCGTCTTCAAAGATCTCGAGTTGCTTGGGGCCGGCCAGGCTCGCGTACACGCTCTTGAGCTGGTCGACCGTGACGCGCGCATCGTCACCGCCACCGATGAGCAGCACGGGCACATGTACCTTGGCCGCGTAGGCCCGCGCATCGTGCTCGAAGGCGTTGTACCCGAACTGGACCCCGCCCCACAATACCACGAGATGGGCGGCGGGAAACGCGGGGACGTGCATCATGCGAAACCGGTTCTTGATGGCGGACAGCATGGTATCGAAGGGACATTCGAGCACGGCGCCGGCTGGCCGCACGCCTTTAACGGCCAGGGCGCGAAGGACTGCCACGGCGCCCATGGACGAGCCGTAAACGAAAACGGGCTTGCCGGGTTCGAGGGTGCGAGCGTAATCGACGCCGGCCGCCACGTCGTCGGCCTCGCGATAGCCCAGGGTGGTGACGGAGCCGGTTGAGCCGCCGCTGCCGCGCAGGTCGACGAGGAGCGTGCCGTAGCCCAGAGCGCGAAACGCGGCGGACTCGTCGAGCAGGCTGGACTTGGAACTGCCGTAACCGTGAAACATCACGATAATCGCCGAGGCGCCGCGCCGGGGGATGTACCACGCTTCGAGGTTCACGCCGTTGGTGCTGGGGATAGTATGCGTCGAGTACCAGGTCCAGAGCGCAGGCCTGTCCTTGATCGCGGGCCGCGAAACGGTGGCGCCGGTGAAGAACAGTTTGGAAATCTGCTTCCAGGAAAGCTTGTCGGGGGAATCGGTGTCGCCGGATGAAGGCGCGTAGTGCGTGAGAGCGCGGGCGTGGAGATAAGCCAAAGCGTTCACGCCGATGACGACCACCAGAATTGCAGCGAGCAGACAGCCTGTGCGGCGACGAGTGAATACGATCATGAGGTGAGAATAGGTTGTGGATGATTGGGGATCAAGATCGGGAAATGGGTCTTAAGGGCCGGATGGGATTCCCATAAGACCTATAAGACCCATAAGACCTATTGAACCCATTCTTATCAGTTTTCCACGCGCTCGATGATGGTGGCGGTGGCCATGCCGTGGCCGATGCACATGGTCTGCAGGCCGTAGCGTGCGTTGGTGCGTTCGAGTTCGTGCAGAAGCTTGGTCATTAGGACAGCGCCGGTTGCGCCGAGAGGATGGCCCATGGCGATGGCGCCGCCGTTGGGGTTGACGCGTTCCATGGGCGGCTTGATCTCTTTCGCCCAGGCCAGGACAACGCTCGCGAAGGCCTCGTTGATCTCGATTACGTCGATGTCCTCGATGCGCAACCCGGCTTTCTCGAGCACTTTTTGCGTTGCGGGGATAGGACCGGTGAGGGTGAGGTCAGGATCGCTTCCCACGACGACGCGGGCCACGATGCGCGCCCGTTTGCGCAGGCCCAGTTCGTCCGCCTTCTCGCCGGAGGCCAGGAGCACCGCGCCGGCGCCGTCGGAGATCTGGCTGCTATTCGCCGCGGTAATGACTCCGTTTTCCTTGAAGACGGTCTTGAGGGTGCCCATCTTCGCGACGTCGGGGTTGGGGCGAATGCCTTCGTCGCGATCGACGATGCGCGTGGTTCCGTTCTGTCCGACGGTGACGGGCATGATCTGGCTCGTAAAGAAACCCTTCTCAGCGGCTTCGGCTGCCTTGCGGTGGCTGCCGGCGGCGAACTCGTCGAGTTCGAGGCGGGACAGGCCCCAGCGTTCGGCGACCTTCTCGGCGCAGAGGCCCATGTTGGTCAGGGGGTACGGGAACGATTCGAGGAACTCGGGAGACAGCACGCCCCAGTCGCTGCCCATGGGCACGCGGCCCATCATTTCGATGCCGGAACCGATGGCGAGGTTCATATCGCCCGCGGCAATCGCCTGGCTGGCGAAATGGACCGCCTGCTGACTGGAGCCGCACATGCGGTTAATCTGCACGCCGGGTACGTGTACGGGAAAGCCCGCTTTCAGCAGCGCGAGCCGGGCGATGTTGGCGCCCTGTTCGTTCGTGGGCGAGACGCAGCCCGAGATGATGTCCTCCACGTCTCCTTTCTCGACCCCGGCGCGGGAAACAACCTCGGACAAAGTCAGGGCGAGCAGGTCGACGGGGTGAATACTGGAAAGGGCGCCGTCTTCGCGGCCGCGTCCCAAGGGGGTGCGGACCGCTTCGACGATGAATGCATCTCGCATGGCAGATCTCCCGGCAAGGGCACGGATATGGTAAACAGTGTGTGAAGCAATGCACCCAAATGAACACACAACGGGCACACAATGTTTCCGGAGATTGAGCAAACCCGGAGGTCTTGCTATTATCCGCTGCATGAGCGTGCCCTCGTTGAAGGTTTCGGAGCGACTGCGCCAACTGCTGGCTTACGATAAGCTTGCGGGGCCGGTGCCGCGCGTGTTGGTGCTGGAAGGGCAGTATTGGCTGGACGCGGCGTGCCTGCGGGCGGCGCAGCGGCTCGGCTGGGAAGTGCGCCGGGTGCCGGTGCTGATGGAAGGCGCGTTGTCGCGGGAGACTCTTACGGAATTGCTCGAGGCGCTCGCGGATTTTCGTCCGGACTTCCTCCTGATGATCAACCTGTGCGGCATGGACGTTCATGGACTCCTTGCGCGGTTGCTCGGCGATCTTCAGATGCCCCACGTGGCGTGGTTTGTGGACAATCCGCGCACCATCCTCATGGGCCGCAAGGTCTACGCGAACGAATGGTCGATCGCGGCCGCGTGGGACGCCGAATACCTGGAATACTTGCGCGAGGCCGGCTTCGGTACGGTCGCGCACCTGCCGCTGGCCGTGGATACGGCGCTATTCAATGCGGAACCGGCGGACTCGTGGTCGTTCCCTACTACGTTCGTGGGCGACTCGAACACGGCGCTGGCCGAGCGGCAGTGGGACCTGGTCAAGCGGCGTCCACAGCTCGCGGAAGCCGTGACGGAGGCCTTCGCGACGGACCTCGTGACGCGGGAGAACTTTGCGCAGGGTTTGGGCGCACTGCTGGACGCAAATCTGCTGGCCACGCTGGACGACGAAGACCGCCGCTGCGCCGAGTATTATTTCTTCACGGAAGGGACGCGGCGATTGCGCTACGGCTTCGTGGGCGCGCTGGACAACGAAGGGATCGTGGTGCGGGGCGACGAGGGCTGGGTCGGCCATTGCAGCCGGCTCGATGCTCCGCTCGCCTATGAAACGGAATTGCCGCTGTTCTACCGCGCCTGCGAAATCAACCTCAACGTAACGAGCATCCAGATGCCGCGCGCGGTGAACCAGCGCGTGTTCGACTGCCCCGCGGCGGGCGGGTTCCTGATTACGGACGCGCAACCCGACATCGAACTGCTTTTCGAACCGGGCTCGGAGATCATGACGTATTCCTCGAACGAGGAATGCCGCCACCTCATTCGATTCTTCCGCGGCGACCCGGCCATACGGCGCGAAGTGGTCGCGCGGGCGCGCCGCCGCATTCTCGCGGAACATACCTATGAGCATCGGTTGAACACGATTGCGGCCTTGGTACGGGAGGCCTTTCCATCATGAAACTGAACCGCCGGGATGCGTGGGCATTGTACGTGCAGGAGGCGGAAAAGCTCCCTTTCGACGCGGGCAATCTGCCGGACGCGATTCCGAACGGATCGTTTGAAGACGGAGAAGGCGACATCCCGGCCGATTGGGCGCTGGTGCGGGGCATGATACGCGTTTCGACGGAATGGTGCGCCTCGGGCGGTTGCGACGGCGGACGTTGTCTGCGGTTGACTCCGTGGGGCGGCGGAGCGTCGTGGCACAGCCGGCCCGTGGCGGTGACGCCGGGCGCGCAGTATGTGTTCCGCTGCCGAATGCGGCGCGCCGGCGAACCGGGATGGGCCGAGGGCGCCGAAGTGAGTTGGGTTGGTCTCGTGTTTTGCGATGCGGCGGGACGCCCGCTGCGGGACGACGGGGAATACGGCCGGCCACTGCTGCTCGTGCGCGCGCACAGCACCGAGGGCTGGGTGGAAGCGTGGCGGCACCTGACGGCGCCCGAGGGCGCAGTGGCGCTGCGCGTGAATTTCCGCCTCGACCGAGGCGAACCGGAGTCGGACGACCCTTACCGGGCTTCGCACTACGGCGAGGTGGATTCCGGCGACTGGTGGATCGACGACGTGCGCCTGGACCGCATGCCTTTGCCCATCGAACCGGCGCGGGGGGTGCTCTGCATCCACACCGCCGGGGGCGACGCACGCCTGCGCATCACCGATATGCACGGCGAGACCCTGGCTCCGCCGGACACATTCGCGTATTACGGCGGCGACGGCTGTTTCCACACGCTTACGGACGACACGCGCGTCTTTCTGCCTGCCGGCGGCTATACGGTCGAAGCGATGCGCGGATTCCAACGCGACCCCTTCTCGAAGGCGGTCGAGGTGGTGGAAGGCCACGAATGCCCCGTGTCGGTCGAGATGCCGCGCGTGGCCGACTGGCCCGCCCACGGCTGGTATGCGGGCGACCATCACTGCCACCTGGCGTTCGACGGGCACACGCGCTACCCGCTCATGGGCATCGACGACGTCTACCGCATCGCGCGGGGTGAAGGTTTGGACTACTTGTCATTCTGCGGCGACCTTCACGATCAGCACGCCTACGCGGACTGGCGCGATGCGGGGCGGCCCCGCGACGCACGGCCGGACGGCGCCTTCGAACGAGAGGATTTCGTGGCGGCGGTGTCGTTCGAAGCGCGCAACGATTTGCTGGGACATCTCTGCCTCGTGAACGCACCGGGGCATGTCGCGCCGGCGCACCCGGAAGCGCTGGTGCCCACCGGAACGGAGCGCGCGCTGCTCCTGCGCCGAAGCGATTCGCGAGGAACGCGGGGAGCGCTGGCCGTGGCGCATCCGTTTGCGGGACTCGATTTCGAACGCATTGCGGAGTCGCTGGCCAGTCCTGCGAAGACGCGCTGCTATCGCGAATTGCCCGTAGACGCGGCGGTGGGCTTTGGTGATGTCATCGACATCCTCACGGGGGAACCTGGCGAGCGTGAACAATCGCGTTCGGTTTATTGCCG
>JAVEWL010000237.1:0-7666 GCA_034004565.1 FCB group bacterium
TCGGTGGGTGGGGCGGGCGCCGATAGTGTGCGTGAGGTGTTTGTGGATCCGATGTTCGTGCGCGGGTTTACGATGACGGGGGCGGACCATACGCCGTCGGCCCAGCCGAAGGGTGTTCTGCAGACTTCGGAGCGGCCGAGCACGGAAGCGGCGGCGTGGCGCATCGGGCAGTGGGCGTCGCGTCATTTGCTGCAACCCGGGGTGTGCGAGCGCGTCGGGACGGACATGTGGCAGGCGGTGACGCCGGGCAAGCGGGTGTTGGTGGAACGCGCTCCGGACGGGCCCGCGCGGTTGTTGCTGGAGGTTAACGGCGGGGCGGAATACGACGGGCGCATGCGGGCGTCGGGCGAGTCGTGGCCGCATTTGCTGATCGAGCAGTCGTTCCAGAAGGCGCCGATACGGTTGGATTCGGTGCGGGGGCTTCCGTTTACCATTGAAATGCGTATTGCGCATTGCAGGGTGTTGCCGTGGGGGGACGGTAAGCTTGATCCCGGACTTCACACGGCGCAGACGTCCGCGTATTGGACGCTGAACAACGTAACGCCGGGCAGTGCGGATTTCGGAGAGATGATTTGGTTCGGGATTCCGCTGTTTGATGCGCGGCATGAGAATCCGCCCGCGCATTACGCCATTGACGGCGGGCAGAAGGACGCTTCGGGCAAGTTCATCTGCGTGCTGGACGGGAAGCGATTCTGGAGCGGCAACACCGGCGACAGAAGCTGGCGGAAGTTGGATGTGGACCTGCTTCCGTTGCTGCGCGAGGCGCTGGCGATCGCACAGGAACACGGGCACCTCAAGCAGACTCGTTTTGAAGACTTGGCGATCACGACGTTCAACCTGGGTTGGGAAGTTCCGGGGCCGTATGACGCGGGCCTGGAAATCCGGGGTTTGTCGTTGAAGGCGAAAACGGAATAGGCGCGGTCAATCGAGAGGACTTGTCTGATATGAAATCGTTACTGCTGCTGATGGGAGTATTCGTGTGCGCGGCGGCCGGTGCGGAAACTTCGCTGGATTGGATGAGCACCGTCGCGAAGGACGGGCGGCACAACGCGTTTACGGATCTGGTGCGGTGGCAGGATCAGTACTACGTTTGTTTCCGGCACGGCGACAACCACATGTCGATGGACGGCGAGATACGCGTGATGCGCAGCGCGGACATGAAGACGTGGGAACCGTGCGGGGTGCTGGATACCTTTGGCGACGATCGGGATCCGCATTTCGCGGCGACAAACGATACGTTGTACGTGTATTTCGGCACGTGGGACTTGCAGCACGATGCGGGGAACGGGTTGCCCGATCGCGGGGGCGTGCGGTCGTATTTCGCGTCGTCGGCGGACGGGACGAATTGGTCGAAGATTCAGGGGGTGTACGAATCCGGCTGGTGGCTGTGGCGGGTGCGGTGGCACGACGGGGCGTTCTACAGCGCGGCGTACACGGCGCACCGGCCGAAGCCGGAGGTGCGCGAGACGCGGTTTCTGAAGTCGGAGGACGGGCTGAACTGGTCGCTGGTGAGCGTGGCGTTTCGCGAGGCGAGCGCGGGCGAGGCCGACATGCTGTTTGCGGACGACGGGTCGGTGCGGATGTTTACGCGCACGAACGAGGGGACGAAGACGTCGTATTGGCTGCAGAGCGATCCGGCGCGGGCGCAGTGGACGGCGAAGGATTCGGGGGTGATGGTGCATGCGCCGGCGTTTGCGATGTGGAAGGACCGGTTGTTCGTCTCGGGACGGGGCAAGGGTGAGAAGGGGTCCGTGACGAGGATTTGGGAAGTGAAGGGCGATGAGCTGGTGGAGCTGATAACGCTGCCGAGCGGCGGGGATACGTCGTATCCGGGGTTGATGGCGGACCCGGCGTCGCTGGAGGGGGATGTGCCGGGGTTGTTTGTGACGTGGTACTCGCAGCACGAGAACGGGGGCGAGAAGAAGCCCGCGGCGGTGTATGCGGGGCGGGTGAGTGTTATGCCGTAGGAAGAGCAGCGGAGAGTTCTTGAGCACCCTCGGGCCGATGGGCTTGGGGGTGCTTTGTTTTTGGAAGTGAGAAGTGAGAAGTGAGAAGTGAGAAGGCTTTGCTGGGGGTGGGGGGAGAATAAAGGGAATTCAAAGGGGAATCGCAGGGGGAGCAAAGGTCTTTTTGGGGGGATGGGCCGTACCTTGCGCTGCGTGATGACAAACGTGGCGACTGATGGAGGTACGAGTCCATGGAAAAGCGAAAGTCGGATGAATGTGAAGGGCGGTTGCGGCGGGTTGGGTTGAACTCGAAGGCGGTCGAGAAGGTCGAGCGGGAGAAGGGGCTTTGGTATGAAAGCCCGGAGGAGGTGGCGGCGGGGTTGCGGGCGGGTCGGCGCCGGGCGGTGCGGATGCGGTGGGTGCTGCGGCAGATGGAGCGGCGGCTGAGCGCGCGGGAGCGGCGGTGCGTGGAGCTGTACTACCTGCGCGGGCTGTCGTATCGGGATGTTGCCGCGGAAGTGGGGAGTACGCGGGCGAAGGTGGAGCGGATGATCCGGAGGGCGATTGCGGAACTTCGGAAGGCGGCTTCGTTGAGCGGGATTGAGGAGAGGAGTGAGGGGGCAGGGGAGGAGGGGGGGGAGTAAAGATCGATTACGAGTACGGGCCAAGTGTCAGCATTTATAGCCCACTTCTGGTGATCGGGCGTGACATGAGTGTCAGCATTTATAGCCCACCCGGCGTGCCGGGTCCGGGCTCATTCGTGAAACGGCTTCTTGCGCCGCAACAGGCGATAGGGCAGTCGGGCCAACAGCGGCTGGTCTTCGGGCGCCCGGCGGCGCAAGGCGTAGCAGCGCAGTTCGTCGCGGTCCAGGTCCACCTCGCAGCGCACCAAGCGGTGGGTCCAGTGCGGGTCCACGAGGAAGGTGCGCTCGAGCAGGCGCACGTGGCCCCCGTCGCCCGTGCGCCGCACGAAGTACACGCAGCCCGCGGGAAACACCTGCAGGTCCAAGCGCCAGCGTGCGGGAAACGCCCGCCGGGCCGGCGCGGCCTCAACGCGCGGCGCGGCGCGGGCGCGCTTGGCCGCCACGTAGCGGGCCGACTGGGCCTCCAAGGCCGCCAAGTCCTCAAACACGAAGCGTTGCCACACCTTGGCCTGCCATTGGCCGTTGAAGTTCTCCAGCGCGGCTTGAAAGCCCGGCTCGCGCGGCGGCACGAACACCGGGGTCACCTGCAGGCTTGCGCACAAGCGCACCACGCGAGACAGCACGTCCGGATGCTTCTTGCCGTGAGGCCCCTGGAAGACCGCGGCGTTGTCGAATTGGGCAAAGCCCGGCAGGCCCGCCTCGCGCCAATGGGCCTCCAGGCCGCCCGCAATGGCGCGCGCCCGGGCTGCGGGCGACAAGACCGCGGCGTACGCCAAGCCCCCGTGCAGCGAGAGCCCCGTCAAGACGTCGAAAGCGGGCCCGCCCTTGAGCGCCAGCCCTTCCACGAGATCGAAGGCGTCGAGTTCAGCTTGGCCGCGGGCCACCTCCGGCAGGTACCAGCCCGGCGGGGGCGCCGGGCGGCGCACCCGGCGCCGCGCGTCAAGGGCCCCGCGCCGCTCGAGAATGCGCCCCACGGTGCGCCGGCTGGGCAAGGGGGCCAGGCCCTCGTCGGCCAAAGTGCGCCGGACGGCGTCGGCCCCATACTCGCCCAAGTCGCTTTGCGCGCGCAGCCGCGCGCGCGTCGCCAGCACTCGGTCTTCGGTGGGGGCGTCGGTGCGATTGGCCGGCCGCCGAGGCCCCCGGCCCCGGTCGGCAAAGTCCACCCGGTCCAGGCGTTGCCCTTGGGCCCGGTCCACCCAATGGCGCACCGCCCCGCGGCTTACACCGAAGCGGCGGGCCACCGCACGCACCGATTCCCCTTTGCGCACCGCGACCACCATGGCCCGCCGCTGCGCCGCAGCATCTTTTTGTTCATGGCTACCTCGCAGGTACGTTTTACTTCCACTATACAGCCAAACGGTGGGCTACAATTGCTGGCACTCGCGTGGGCTACAAATGCTGACACTTGGCCAGTACGATTACGATGACGAGTACGAATGGGGAGCGATTACGAGCACGAGCACGAAGAAGGGGATTAGTCGGGGGTGTCCTGGGTGAGAGGATTTAGGGCGCGCGCGAAGCGCAGGAGTGCGGCGACGACGTCGTCGAGGCGTTCGTTGATGGTTTCGTCGGTGATGTTGTTGCCGCGGAAGGCGGTGTCGGTGGCGTAGACGAAACGCGGCAGGATGGCGCAGCGGAAATCGAGCATGAGGCTGTTTGCGAAGGCCATCACGGACATGTAGCTGGTTCGGCCGCCGGCGGCGCAGAGGAAGCCGACGACCTTTTCGGTCCAGGCGGAGCCGGTCAGCTCGAGGAGGTTCTTGGCGGCGGCGTTGACGTCGTAATTGTAGATGGGTGCGGCCACGAGTATGCCGTCGGCGTCCTGTATGATGCGGGTGAGGTGTTGGACGGCGGGGTCGTCGTAGCAGGTGAAGCCGTCGCAGAAGGGGAGCGTGTAGTCCTGGAGATCGATAAGGGTGGATTCGATGCCGATGTTGAGCAGACGTGCGTGGGCCGCCCGCGCCAGAATCCGGCTGCGACTCCTGGGGTTGAGGCTGCAACTTATGACCAGATACGCCATTGCGTATGAGAGATCCTTGTGGCGGTGAGGCACTCCTGATAGGGGGTGGAACATGCGGCGGCGGGGACTTTATGCCCGGGCGCTGGGCAGGCCAGGTTGCGCATGGTTTTGCAGAGAATGGGTCTTATGGGTCCTATGGGTCTTATGGGACAAAAACCGCTCAGGGGGTGCGGAGGACGAGGAGGCGGATCTCGGTCATTTCCTCCATGGCGAAGCGGATGCCTTCGCGGCCCTGGCCGCTTTTTTTGACGCCGCCGTAAGGCATGTGGTCGACGCGCCAGGAGGGCACGTCGTTGACGATGACGGCGCCGACTTCGAGGGCGTCCCAGGCGCGCTGGATCTTGTGGATGTCGCGTGTGAAGACGCCGGCGTTGATGCCGTAGGGCGTTTCGTTGGCCTCGGCGAGGGCTTCTTCGAAGTCGGTGAAGCGGGACAGGACGGCGATGGGGCCGAAGGCTTCTTCGGCGTAGAGGTTCTGGCAGTGCGGGACGTTTTCGATGAGGCTGGGTTCCATCATGACGCCGTCGGTTTTGCCGCCGCAGACGACGCGGGCGCCGACGGACACGGCGATGCGTATCCAGCTTTCGAGCCGTGCGCAGGCGGCTTCGTTGATGAGCGGTCCGAGGTCGGTTTTTTCGTCCTCGGGGTCGCCGAGTTTCAGCTTGGCGATGGCGTCGCAGAGGCGGTGGCGCAATTCGTCGTAGATGCTGTCGTGGATGATGATGCGCTGCACGCTGATGCAGCTCTGGCCGGACTGGTAGAAGGCGCCGAAGACGAGGCGTTCGACGGCGTCGTCGAGGTCGGCGTCGGCGTCGACGATGCAGGCGGCGTTGCCGCCGAGTTCGAGGACGACGCGTTTTTGTCCGGCGCGGGTCTTGAGTTTCCAGCCGACATCGGAGGAACCGGTGAAGCTGAGGAGCTTGATGCGCTCGTCTTCGATAAGGGCGTCGGCGTGTTTGCTGCGGCAGGGCAGGATCGAGAAGCCGCCCTGGGGCAGATCGGTCTCGGCGAGGATCTCGCCGATGACGAGCGCGCCGAGCGGGGTGAAGCTGGCCGGCTTGAGGATGAAGGGGTTGCCGACGGCGATGGCGGGCGCGATCTTGTGTGCGACGAGGTTGAGGGGGAAGTTCCACGGCGTAATGAAGGCGCAGGGGCCGATGGGGATGCGCTTCCACATGCCGGTGTAGTTGACGGCGCGTTCGCTGACGTCCATGGGGAGCACTTCGCCGGTCATGCGGCCGGTTTCGGCGGCGGCGATGCGGAAGGTGTCGATGAGGCGCGTGACTTCGGCGCGGCTGTGGCGGATGGGTTTGCCGGCTTCGATGCACAGGAGCAGGGCGAGCTCTTCGGCGCGCTCTTCGAAGCGGCGCACGCAGTGTTCGAGGACTTCGCGGCGTTTGTAGGCCGGGAATTGGCGCAAGGGTTCGGTAGCGTCGGCGGCGCGGGCGATGGCTTTGTCGATGGCGTCTCGGTCGGCGAGCGCGACCACGGCGGCTTCGTCGCCGGAATATTTGTCGGTGACGGTGAGGGCATCGCCGCCGGGGACGGGGGAATTGGCGAGGTAGTAGGGGTAGGATTCGCGCAACATAGCGAGCTCCTTCCGGGTGTGTTGCTGTCTCTGGGAGCAGGATAGCGGAATTAAAGCGGGAAACAAAATGTAACCCCGAATTCCCATTCGGGGTCTTGCTTTTCCTTCAGTGGCGCTTCGAAAACACAAAGACCCCGAATGGGAATTCGGGGTTACATCAAGACGCTGGGCGTCTTGGAAGATGGAGGGCGTTCAGGGGGCCTCGGGTGGTGAAGACGGTGTCGGTGCAGTTGGCGGTTTCGTCGACGGTGGCGCCGGCGAGGACTACGCAGCGTTCGAGGCGGATTGGGTGGTGGATGGTCGCCGTTTCGCCGATGACGGTGTCGATTAGGGTGGTGCCTTGGGGCACGGTGGCGGCGTCGCCGATGAGGCTTTCGCGGCCGAGGCTGCGCAGGCGGCGCGTGCAGCAGGTGATGAGGTCGCCGATGTAGGTGACATTCATGTCCCAGTTGACGACGCTGGCGATGCGGACGGGGTATTCGTAGTCGATGAGGATCTGGATGGCGTCGGTGATCTCGTATTCGTCGCGCAGGGCGGTGCGGGGCGTGCGGCGGATGGCGTCGAAGATGGGCAAGTCGAAGAGGTAGAGTCCGCAGCCTTTGAGCAGGTTGGTGACGTGGCGCGGCTTCTCGATGACGCGGCGCACGGTGCCGTCGTCGTTGAGGTGGACGGAGAAGTTTTTCTTGACGGCGGCGGCGTCGGTTTCCTCTTTGACGGCGAGGACGGCGGCGGCGCCGTTTTGTTCCATTTCGTTGAACATGGGGGCGAGGTCGGGGACTTCGAAGAAGATGTCGCCGAGGAAGAGCATGAAGGGCCGGTCGACGTGGGCTTCGAGTTGGCCGACGGCGTGGGCGATGCCGAGGCGGCGTTCCTGTTCGACGTAGCGGATGCGCACGCCGAAGGCTGAGCCGTCGCCGAGTTCCTGGACGATGCGGTAGCCGAGGTGGCCGATGACAATGACGATGTCGTCGATGCCGGCGTCGCGCAGGTATTCGAGCTGGTAGGCGAGGAGCGGCCGATTACAGATGGGGACGATGGGCTTTGGGAAGAGTTCGCCGAAGGGGCCCATGCGCGACCCGTGACCCGCTGCCAGAATGACGCCTTGGTATTTACCGGTTGCCATATGCCCCATCCCCATCCCATTCGTGCTCGTACTCGATCTTCCTCGTAATCGTAATCGTACTCGTAATCGAAAAGCCAGAACGAATCGATTACGAGCACGATTACGAGCACGAGCACGAAAAGAATTCTAGTAGTTTACGCTGCCCAGGTTCATGGTGGTTACGGCGGTTTTGCTTAGGGGCCAGTGGGTGGAACCTTCGGCGGCGGGATACTTCACGAATTCGACGTGGCCGTCCATGAAGAGGATGTTGGCGCCGCCGGGGATGTGGTTGAAGCCCGCGCCGGATACTTCGCCGGTGTCTTTGCCAACGGTGGCGTGGTCCCACATGATGGGGATGCCGCTCTG
>JAVEWL010000238.1:0-7654 GCA_034004565.1 FCB group bacterium
TTCGGCCTGAAGCCCGGCGTGGACGTCGCGGGCGTAATGACGGCCGCCCTGCGCCAGCTCGGCTTCAAGCGCGTGTTCGACACTTCCTTCACGGCCGACCTCACCATCATGGAAGAGGCCTCGGAACTGGCGCATCGCGTCGCCAACGGCGGCGTGCTGCCCATGATGACCAGCTGCTCGCCGGGCTGGATCAAGTTCGTCGAAGAGTTCTATCCCGAATTCGTGCCGAACCTGTCCTCCTGCAAGAGCCCGCAGCAGATGATGGGCGCCATCATCAAGAGCTACTACGCCGAGCGCGAGGGCCTCGACCCTGAAAACATCTACAGCGTTTCGGTGATGCCCTGCACGGCCAAGAAGTTCGAGTGTGGCCGTCCCGAGATGCTGAACCACGGCGTCGCCGACGTCGATGCGGTCCTGACGACCCGCGAACTCGCGCGGATCATCCGCATGAGCGGCATGGACCTCCAGAACCTCACGCCCGAGCCCGCGGACATGCCCTTCGGCGAGCGCACGACGGCCGGCAAGCTTTTCGGCGCAACCGGCGGCGTGATGGAAGCCGCGGTGCGTACGGCGCACTTCCTGCTCACGGGCAAGGAACTCGGCGACCTTAAGGTGGAAGCGGTGCGCGGCCTCGAGGGCATCAAGGAAGCCAAGGTGAAGATTGCCGACCTCGAAGTCGGCATCGCGGTCGTCAGCGGCCTCGGCAACGCGCGCAAGCTCCTCGACCAGATCAAGGCCGGACGCAAGGATCTCCACTTCATCGAAGTGATGACCTGCCCCGGCGGGTGCATCGCCGGCGGCGGCCAGCCCATCGGCACAAACCTCGACGCCGTGCGCGCGCGCATGCAGGCCCTCTACGCCATCGACCGCGACGAACCCATCCGCGTGTCGCACAAGAACGAAAGCGTGAAGAAGCTCTACGAGGAATTCCTCGGCGAGCCCCTCGGCGAGAAGAGCCACCACCTGCTGCATACGCACTATGAGAAGCGGGAAGTGATGCTCTAGGAATTTTAGATTTTAGATTTCAGATTTTAGATTTTGGGGGGGCGGCGGAGGTGTGGTGTGGACGAGCAATCGTTCAAGTTGCGCACGAAGCAGTTGGCCCTGCGGATTGTGAAGATGGTGCAGGCGTTGCCCAAGGGGGACGCCGAGAGAGTGCTTGGCAAACAGGTGCTGCGTTCGGGAACGTCGGTAGCCGCCAATTATCGGTCGGCCTGCCGTGCGAAGAGCAAAGCGGACCTGATTGCGAAGCTCCACATCGTGGAGGAGGAGACCGACGAAACACTCTTTTGGTTGGAGTTATTGGTCGAGGCTGACTTGGTGCCACGTCAGAAGTTTCAACCGCTAATGCAGGAGACGGAGGAGATCTTGGCGATGACCGTCGCGTCGATTAGGACACTACAGGCTAACAAAGGCACCTCCGCGCATCGGCGGTCTTAAAATCCAAAATCTAAAATCGAAAATCTAAAATACGATGTACGCCAGTAAGGACATAGCGCTGGTCGAGACCATCCGCGATCTCTGTCGCGTGTGCTACACCTGCGTTCGCGAGTGTCCGGCGAAGGCGATTCGGATTGCGGACGGGCAGGCGGAAGTCCTGCCCGAACGCTGTATCGGTTGCGGCAACTGCGTGTGCGTGTGCAGCCAGCGGGCCAAGCGGGTCGCGCGGTCCATCGAGACGGTCGAGGTCCTGCTGGCGGGAAATGCGCCCGTGGCGGCGTGCATTGCGCCGAGTTTTCCGGCGGAATTTGCCGAGTGTAATGTGGGGCACTTCGTCGGGATGGTGCGGGCACTGGGCTTCAAGACGGTTACAGAAGTCGGCTTCGGCGCAGACCTCGTGGCGGACCGCTATCGGAGGCTTGTGAAGTCCGGCGACGGACGGCGTTACATCGCGACGACCTGTCCCGCGGTGGTGGCCTACGTCGAGCGCTACCACCCGGACCTGGTGGGCTCGCTCGCGCCGATCGTGTCGCCGATGATTGCGCAGGCGCGGGTCCTGCGCCGGATGTACGGCAAGGACGTGCGCATCGTGTTTATCGGTCCGTGCATCGCCAAAAAGGGCGAGATTCACGGCCCGGACGTCGTGGGCGACGTAAACGCCGCATTGACCTTCGCGGAATTGCGCGAGATGCTCGGCATGCGGAACCTGTTGCCTGCGTCGGTCGAACCTTCGGAGTTCGACCCGCCGCACCCGGGACCGGGGGCCTTGTTCCCCATAGGCGGGGGAATGTTGCAGGCCGCGGACATCCCGGAGGACCTGCTGACGGGCGAAGTGGTCGCGGCGGACGGACGCACGGGTTTCGTCGAGGCGATTAAGGAATTTGAAGCGGGCGACCTGAACGTGGGCCTGCTCGAGGTATTGGCGTGTTCGGGCTGTATCATGGGCCCCGGCATGGGCGGGCATTCGCCGCTCTTCGGCCGGCGCGCACGGGTCAGCCAGTACGTGCGCGCGAGCATGGCGTCGCTCGACCGGCAACGGTGGCGCGAGGACATGAAGCGCTTTGCGAATTTGAATCTGACGCGGTCGTTCCAGCCGGACGACCAGCGCTTTCCGGCGCCATCGGCCGAGGAACTGGCGGCGATCCTGGGGCGAATGGGGAAATTCTGTCCCGAAGACGAGTTGAATTGCGGCGCCTGCGGCTACGACACCTGCCGCGAACACGCGATGGCCATCCATCGCGGGCTGGCGGACAACGCGACGTGCCTGCCGTACAGCATCGAGCGGCTGCGGGCCTCGCGCGACGAATTGGCGCGCGCGCAGGAGGCCCTCGTGCAGTCGGAGAAGCTGGCGAGCATGGGACAGCTTGCGGCGGGCATCGCGCACGAGCTGAACAACCCGCTCGGCGTGGTGCTGATGTACGCCCACCTCCTCCAGGAGGAGCACGGCGGCATCCCCGAGCTGAAGGAAGACCTCGAGTTGCTCGCGACGCAGGCCGACCGCTGCAAACGAATCGTGGCGGGCCTGCTGCACTTTGCGCGGCAGGATCGCGTGGAACTGCGGCCGACGGATTTGCACGAGGAGCTCGAGCTCGCGCTGAAGGCGGCGCCGGTCCCGGAGAACGTCGAGCTGCGCATCGAGCGCGGCCTGGACGACCCGGCGGCCGAACTGGACGCCGACCAGGTAATGCAGGTGCTCGTGAACCTGCTGACGAACGCGTACGCGGCGATGCCCGAGGGCGGGACGCTCACGCTGAGCACGTCGGGCAACGCCAGAATGGTGTGCGTGCGCGTAGCGGACACGGGCGTGGGAATAGCGAAGGAGAACATCTCGAAGATTTTCGAGCCGTTTTTCACGACCAAGGCCATCGGCAAGGGCACGGGCCTGGGTCTTGCGGTCGCCTACGGCATCGTGAAGATGCACCGGGGCGACATCCGGGTGGCGTCGAACGCCGAACCCGGCACGGGCACCACGGGCTCGACGTTTACGGTAACGCTTCCGCGCCACCGGGAACCGGAAGAGTAGGGTATTGAGAACAGCGCGACCGGACTAGCCGGCGCGATGAAAGGAATAGAACGAACATGTCCGACAAGAAGCATACGATCCTCGTGGTGGACGACGACGAAGACTTCCTTCTCCAGCAGAAGGTCCAACTGGAATCCGCGGGCTTCACCGTCCACACGGCCGGCACCCCGCGCAAGGGCCAGGAGCTGTTCGCCCAGACCAAGCCGGACCTCGCCATTCTCGACCTCATGATGGGCGACATGGACGCGGGCCTCGGCCTTTGCCACGCGATGAAAAAGGCGCGCCCGGATCTGCCCGTAATCCTGGTGACCTCCGTCATGCGCGAAACCGGCCTCGAGCTCGACGTTACGACCGACGAAGAGCGCTCCTGGATCCAGGCCGATGTCGTGCTCGACAAGCCCGTGCGCTTCGAACAGCTCCGCCGCGAAATCGGACGCCTGCTCAAGGATTAATTAAAGCAATAGTGGGTCTTATAGGCCCTATAAGACCCATATGACCTATAAGACCCATTTCTTGTCATGCACCGAATCGCGATCCGGTGTTAAGGATATACCGTGGTTACTCTCGATGTATTGGTGGTGGACGACGAGCCGGGGATGCGCCTCGGCGTGACCCGTGCCCTGCGCGATTTCACCCTGCGCATCGGCGAGGTCAACGGCGACGTGCAGTTTACAGTCACGCAAGCCTCAAGCGCCGAACAGGCTCTCGAGCTCATCGACCATCAGCCGCCGCACATCCTGTTGCTCGATCAAAAACTGCCCGGCATGTCCGGCCTCGAGCTGCTCGAATTGCTCGCGCCGCGCCAACTCGAAACCCTCACCGTCATGATGACGGCCTATGCCTCGATCGAGACCGCCGTGAAAGCCACCAAGTGCGGAGCCTACGACTTCCTCGCAAAACCCTTCGCGCCCACCGAGCTTAAGAAAGTCGTCGCCAAAGCCGCCGAGCACCTCATCCTCTCGCGTGAGGCCCGCCAGCTCGCCCGTGAGAAACGCCAGATGCGCTTCCAATTCATCTCGGTGCTCGGCCACGAACTGCGCGCGCCCCTCGACGCCGTCGAAGGCTACCTGCACATCGTCAAGAACCACTCCGCCGGCGACGACCCCGCGCTTTACGACGAACTGCTCGAACGCTGCCTCACGCGCACCCAGTTCATGCGCAAGATGATCGTCGACCTGCTCGACCTCACCCGCATCGAATCGGGCATGCGCAAGCGCGAGTTGACCGAGGTGGACGTGTGCGAGGTGGCCCAGGAAGCCATCGAAACGGCCATGCCCGACGCCTTCGTCAGGGAACTGGTGCTGAACCTCGACGCCCCCCTGCCGGTCTGCATGACCGCCGACCGCAGCGAGATCGCCATCATCTTCAACAACCTCGTGTCCAACGCGGTGAAATACAACCGGCGCGGCGGCCGCGTCGACGTGCGCATCCGCGAACAGGGCGGAGAGATCGAGATCGCCGTCACCGACACCGGCATCGGCCTCACCCCCGAGGAGGCCGCGCGCCTCTTCGTCGATTTCGTCCGCATCCGCAACGAGAAGACGCAGAAGATCTTCGGCAGCGGCCTTGGCCTGTCCATCGTGAAGAAACTCGCCACCCTCTACGGCGGCAAAACCCGCGTCATCAGCACCCCCGACGTAGGCAGCACCTTCGAAGTCACCCTCAAGAAAAACGCCCCGCCGCCGCCTCGGCAGAAGTGACATTCACGGGTATGTCGAATACGTCCTGCGCTCCCTTCCGAACAACCCGCACGCCAAAATAAATAAAAACTTGATATGGCCGAAATTATGTGCTATAACAAGGGCCATGAGGCACCTCGGTAGGTGTCTACGGTTTGACCTACGAGAACGAATCTTTCCGAGAATCCGCTTGATGATGGCCTGCCTTCTTCTAGCCGCTAACTTGGACACTCGAATCCCGCTGGTCTGTTATGGCTTCCGCAATGGAAGCACTATTTGGAGCGAAGAATGAATATCTACATCGGCAACTTGTCCTACGAAACCAGCGAAGGCGACCTGAAGTCCGCGTTCGAGCGCTACGGCAGCGTGACTTCCGCCCGCGTTATCACGGACAAGTACACCGGCAAGTCGAAGGGGTTTGGTTTCGTCGAGATGGCGAACAGCGCCGAAGCGCGCACGGCCATCCAGGAACTCAACAACCACGACATGAACGGCCGTAACATCAGCGTCAACGAGGCTCGCCCGAAGGAAGATAGCGGCGATCGTCGTGGCGGCGGCGGTGGCGGCGGCGGCTACGGCGGCGGCGGCGGCGGCGGTGGCCGTTCGCGCTGGTAGACAGCAAACATAAGCCGCGGGTGCAACTGGCAACAGTCGCACCCGCGGCTTTTTTTGTGTGTCAAGAACACCACAAAGTCTCAAAGGCACCAAGAGCCACGAAGAACCGCAAGTGCTTTTAACAGGATTGGCAAGATGAGGAGCTTTTCATAGCTCCCATTACTCTCATAGCTCCCATGCTTCCCATGAGAGGAATGGGAGTCATGGGAAGCATGGGAGTTATGTGACCGGAAGCAAAGTCGTCTTCTTTGTGTCTTCGAGTCTTTGTGGTGATCTTTAACTCTACCTCGCCTCGAAACGGTACTCGCCCGCTCCAACCTCGAACACCGCGTAGCCGCCTTCCATCTTGCCGCCCGTCAAGCCCTCCGTTTCCTTCACGGATTCCAGCGCCGTCGCGGGGACGTACACCGTCGCCGTTGTATTCGTGGGCACTGTCACATCCAGCTTCAACGCGCCGTCTTCCTGGCGCCACGCACTCTTAATCGTGCCGTACATGGATTCGTGCTCGGCTTTCACCCAGGTCAGGCCGCCGGCGATGCGCGGCTTAATCACCACATGCTTGAAGCCCGGTTGCGCCGGATCGACATTGATTCCCGCGAGCGTCTTATAGAACCACGCGCTGATGTCGCCGAACATGATGTGGTTGCGCGACAGCGATCCGTCCCAGTTCTCCCAAAGCGTCGTCGCGCCCTGCTCCATCCAGCGGCCCCAACTCGGGAAGGTCTTCGACGACGCCACCGCGTAGGCCACATCCGGCCGTCCCTGATTCGTGAGCGCGTGCAGCAGATACTTCGCGCCCAGAATGCCGCCGTCGAAGTGGTTGTCCTCGCGCTCGACGGCCCCGACGAGCTTGGCAGCAATGCCCGCCTGCAATTCCTTCGGCACGAGACCCTGGTACAACGCGCAGGCCATCGAGGTCTGGCTGCCGTTGCCGTAGGTGGCTTGCTCCACGTTGTAGAACTTCGCGTTGAAAGCCTTGTAAATGCTCTCGGCCAAATCGCCGTACTTCTTCGCGTCGTCGGCCTTGCCCAGCAGCGCCGCCACCTTCGACACCGTCAACGCGTCGTAATAGTAATACGCCGTCGAGGTCAACTCCTGGGGCGTCTGCGTCTTCGAAGGCACCCAGTCGCCCAGGCCCAAATCCACGATGCCGTCCTTAGCCTTCCCGGTAAAGTAGTCGACCAGCCTGCGCATCCCCTCGTACTGGTCCGCGAGCACCTGCGTGTCGCCGCAATACTCGTACATCGCCCACGGAATCAGAATGTACGCGCTGTCCCACGACGGCCCGATGTTCTTGCCCCAACCGCTCGTCGGAATGATGCCCGTCAGCTCGCCGCTTTCCGGCTGCTCGTCCTTGAAATCGTTCATCCATTTCGAATACGCCGGCGCCGACCCGAAATTCATCAACGCCTGGTCGATCGCCAGGTGCGCATCGCCGGTCCACCCGTTCTTCTCGCGGTGCGGACAGTCCGTCGGATACCCATTGGTGAAATTGCCGATATACGACCACAAGGTATTGCGCTGAATCCTGTTGAACAATTCGTTCGAGCACTCAAAGGTCCCCGCCTGCTCGAACGCGGTATGGATGAACTTTCCTTCGAGCGTATCCAGCGTGGGCCGCCCCGGGAAACCTTCAATCTGCACGTACTGGAACCCGTGGTACGCAAAGCGCGGTTCGAAGGTCTCGACCCCCTCGCCCTTCAACGTATAGCGGTCGGTCTGAAACTCGCCGCTGAAAAGGTAGATGTCGTTTTCCTGGCTGAGCGCGCCCTTGTCATCAAGCCGCTCGTCGTAGCGCAGCGTAATCGTCGTGCCCGCGGGCCCCGATACGCGCAACTGCGCCCAACCCGCCATGTTCTGCCCCATGTCGAACAGAAACACCCCCGGCGCGGGCTCC
>JAVEWL010000239.1:0-7645 GCA_034004565.1 FCB group bacterium
GGCGAGGCGACGAACAAATCTTCTTGCCGGCGGTCTTTACGCGTCTGCATGGCGCTCCCCCCTAGTGCGACATACATTTATATCAAACTAGCTCAATTTAGTCAAGCACTTTTTTCAACAGCCCCACTGTTCCACTTTTGATGAGCCCAAAACCTCCCTGCGAAGCCAATGACGTGCCCTTCTCCAAGACAGTCGATCGGTCCCATCGATCAAAAGTGGAAACTGTCCCTGCTTTCCTACCCCAGACCGCTCGTGGCGGGGACTGCTTCGGGCGCCCCGAGCACTTCCCGATACAAGTCCTCGTATTGCGACACGATCGCATCCTTCGAAAAAAGTTGCAGGGCACGCTCGCGTCCTCGACGTCCCATTTCGCGCGCGTGTTCGGGGTTGGTCAGAATCTCGATGGCATAGCGCGCCATCGCATCGGTATCGCCGACTTCGGTGAGATACCCGGTAACGCCGTGCTCGACGACCTCGGTAATCCCGCCGCTGGCCGTGCCCAACACCGGCACCTCGCAAGCCATCGCTTCAAGAGGAACCAAGCCAAAACTCTCGTGCTCGCTCGGCTGAAACACCAGGTCCGCACAGGGAATAATAGTGGCTATGCTTTCATGCGTACCGAGATATGTGATCTGGTCCGATATCCCAAGTTGCCGCGCCACCCCGACCGCCAGCATCCGTTCGGGACCGTCGCCGATCATCACGAGCCGCGCCGGCACCCGATCGAGGATCTTCTTGAACGCGCGGACCACGTCCGTCACGCGCTTCACGGGGCGGAAGTTCGAGATGTGCATCACGATCTTCTCGCCGTTCTGGGCAAGCTGACAGCGGTCCACGGGCTCCGTCGAATACTTCTCGACATCGAGAAAGTTGTAGATAGTCCTCACCGGCACCGCGAGATCAAACTCGCGATGTGTTTCCTCCGCAAGCCAATTTGAGACCGCCGTCACGGCTTCGCTGTGTTCCATCGCGTACTTGGTCATGCGATAGAAGGACGGGTCCAGACCCACCAGGGTAATATCCGTCCCGTGCAACGTCGTCACCAGCTTGAATCGCTTCGCCTCCGGCATCATGTCGCGCGCCAGCAGAGCGCTCGTCGCATGCGGGATCGCGTAGTGCGCGTGCCACAACTCGATCTGTTGCTCTTCGGCCACCTCGAGAATCTTCGTGGCCAGCGCGAGCGTGTAGGGCGGATACTTGAACTGGGGATACGCCGTCGCGTTGACCGTGTGCGAGAACACGTTCCTGCGGTAACTGCGCAAACGGAACAGCGGTTCCAGCGTGACAAAATGAATGGTGTGGCCCCGCTCGGCCAACGCAAGGCCCAGCTCGGTGGCCAGAATACCGCTGCCGCCCGCGGTAGGAAGACACGTAATGCCTATTCTCATAGTCTCATTTCCAGGCCGGGCAGCGCGCTTACGCCCACCGGGCCATCTGTGAAAAGCGGCTCGCCGTAGCGCGCATCGATCCGCGCGCCCCAGTATGCCGCCTTCGATTGAATCGCATCCCAGAATTCGGGACGAGAGATATACGTATCGCGCCCCTCGTAGTCGGGGTTGTGGAACTGCGAGCGGTACGCCCCGATGGCTTGCATCTTCGTCTCGAACGTATCCGAGATATCGACCACCATCGCTGGCACGCCCGCGCCCGCGTAGGCGGGGTAGAAGTACGCTCGCGGCGCGCGGTAGGGTTCTTCACCGCTTTCAATCTTCGCCAGACCCGAAAGGTAATTCGCATCCACGAGCAACTGGTGCGCGGCGCCGTGGTCGGGATGTTTATCGTTCCCCATCGGCAACAACAGAAGCCTCGGCCGCAACTGCCGGATGAACGGGATAACGCGCAGCCGCATGTCCGGCGTGCTCATCAACTGCCCGTCCGGCAAGCCCGCGTTCAGGCGACTCTCCACGCCCAGCACATGCGCCGCATCCGCCGCTTCCTGGGCCCGCTCCTCGGGCGTGCCGCGACTGCCCATTTCGCCGCGCGTGAGATCAAGGATTGCGACCGAATAGCCGTCGCGGACCAGCAGGTTGACGGTCCCGCCCACGCCGAGTTCGACGTCGTCGGGATGCGCGCCCACCGCCAGCACATCGACCGTCACAGCACCACCTCGTTCATACCAAAAGACTCCACATTGAATTCGTCAATGAGCCGCTGAATGAGCCCCGGACCTTGCTCAAACAGGAATGAGTACACAGTATATACGCGCTCCTGGGGCTTCCGCCACGGCATGAGACTGTTGCACAACCGCGCCACCTGGCGCTCGACCGCCTCGGCCTGCGCACGGTCCGACAGCAGGATCGCGCGCTCGATTCGGTCGAGGTCCTCCCCCACTCGTGTCCGCAGACTGTCGGCCATCGCCTGCGCGTTCGGGCCGGCTTTCAGGCCGCCTGCGAACCCGGCCAGTGCCGCCTCGACCGGTTCCCGCAAACGCGTGAAACCGTCGCGCGACTTGGACTGCACCGCGCGGCGCAACGCGCGATCCAGCAGCGCATCCTGCGGAGCCGCCAAATCGTCCAGGGTGAAGCCGAACTTATCCATCAGCTTCTTTTCCTTCAGGGAGGTGAGAACGCCCTGCGCGCGCGGATACACCACCGGCATCGCGAGACCGAACTGTTCGAATACACCTTTCAACTGCGCCCAGTACGCCACCTCGCCCGGACCCGCGATGTACGCCGCCGCCCCGAACAGCTTTTGCTGCACGACACAGCGCAACGCCACGTTCGCGCTGAACCGTTCCGGCTCTTTGCGAAGCAAACCGCGCAACTCTTCCGCCGAAAAGCGAAGCCCCTCTTCGGGAACAACGAAGCTCCCGTTGCGATACAACACTTTCCTGCGGCGCTTCTCTACGAAGAGAAAGAAGTTGCACTCGTCGGGCGCCTTCACGACCTGCTGCGCATACCCGAGCGCTTGCAACCGCGCACCCGCTTCGTTCAACAATCCCGTGCTGCGAAGCGGCTCCTCGATTTCCTGCAGGAAGATCGGCGCAGCCAATCGACGCGCTTCGGGCCAATGCGGCGCGAAGTGAATGAGTTCCGTGTCCTTGAACAGTGCCCCCAGTAGACGCGCGCTCCAGTCCGCCAACGAATGTGAATCCGACAAGGTCTCTCGCAGTTGCGCGGCGATAACTTCGCGAAATTCCGATCCGGTTGTCTCCGAGGCCGCCCTGTCGATGAATGCGCGCAACGAGTCCTCCAGCGGCATCTCGAACATCGGGAGGCCGTCGACTCGTGCGGCGGGTTCGTAGCGCAACGACAGCGGCTCGTGATTCTTGTCCAGCAGGTGCGCCGTGCGTACCTCTTCGAAGTCGTGGTCGTCACTGCCGAGCCAGAACACCGGCATGCACGGAACTCCGAAGCGATTCTCGATCCGCCGGCTGAGCACAAGCGCCGTTACGGCCTTGTAGATCGTGTACAGCGGTCCCAGGAACAACCCCGCCTGCTGACCCGTCACGAGCGCCACGCCGCGCGCGGGCAACGGAGTCACCGGCCCGCTGGCGCGAAGATTCTCCGTATTCCTCCGAAGGGCTTCGAGCAGCGCAGGGTTCCATTCCACGGTCGTGGGAGTTTCGTTGAGAAGCGCCATTGGACCCGACCGGTAGAACGCCATCACTTCCGGGCGCTGGGCGAGGTAGTCCGCATGAAGATCGCTCATGACTGCGCCTTGCGCCCGACGAGAATCATACGGGGCTGCGTGGGGCCATAGTCGACGCCCGTGAAATCGCCATACACCCGCTCCACGCATAAGCCACCCGCTTTTAGCAGGCCGCTTAACTCATCCAGCGTGTACAACTGTACGGATTCCTCCAATCCGCCCTGCGCCGTCCCTTCGCGGTACACGGTCGTGTGCTTGTTAATGCGCCCCGCCCCGGCATCGATCCAGCGCGACTCTTCAATTTCCCACTGGCCCTCGTGTCGGCGCGAACGCGGCACCAGGTTCGCTTCCACGTGGGCCCGGCTCATGTAATCGATGAAGAACCGGCCGCCGGGCTTAAGCGCTCCCGCCACGCTGCGCACCGTTTTCAAGTTCTCCTCTTCGCTGAAGAAGTAGCCAAAGCTCGTAAAGAAGTTTGTCACCACATCAAACGCTTCGCAAAACGGAATCGCGCGCATGTCCGCGCGTACCAGCGCCGCGGACCCGCCCAAGCTAACGCGCGCGAGCTCCAGCAACTTCCCGGAGTAATCCAACCCGACCGCCCGGAGAGTCCGCTTGCGCAGGTGCGCAAGATGGCGGCCGTTTCCGCAGGCAACGTCCAGCACAGTATGGTCGCGGGTAAGGCTCAGCACCTCGGCGGCAAACGTCGCCTCCGGCTGCGCGGCCTCAACCGTTCGATGCGCGTAGATCACCGGATACAACGCGTCAAAGGCGTGCCGATACCAGTCATGCGAAACAGTCTTCTCTTCCTCGTTCATTCAACCCTCACTGTGGGGCATTATCGCCGATAACGGCGGAAGATTTGCATTTCTTCTTGTGCTTGCGACCGGGTTGCATCGGCGTGGCTTGGGCGTCTCGCTTAAGGCTAATCATGGCCGGGACGGCCAAGCCACGAACTCCAAAAGGAAAGGGCGGCCCAAGAGCCGCCCCCATAATTCCAACCAAACCAGCCTGCCGCTACTGGTCACCGATACGGTGCAGTTTCAGAAGATTCGTCTTCCCTTCGACCGCGGACGGCATGCCGGCAACGATAATGATCGGATCGCCCACCTGCGCCACGCCTTCTTCGAGCAGAATTCGGTCGACCACCCCGCACATCTCCTCGGGCCCAACGGTCTCCTCGGCAATGATGGCTTCCACGCCCCAGATCAGCGCGCAGCGCCGTTGCGTCTCGACGCGCGACGTGATCGCCGTGATGGGCACGTGCGGCCGAAAGCGCGCGATGGCCGCCGCCGTCCGGCCCGAGCGAGTAAAGCACACGACGCGCTTTATGTCGAGTAAATGCGCAATGCCGTGGGCAGCATCGCCGATGGCCCGCGCAAAGGCATCCGGGTCGTCGCTCTGCATCGGCCGCGACAGACGATGATTGAACTGAGGCGACGACATGATATGCAGGTCGCTCGTCGCCGCGATCTTTGCCATCCACCGCGCCGCTTCGATCGGGTGCTGACCCGCGGCCGTCTCGCCGGAGAGCATCACCGCATCGGTGCCGTCGTAAATGGCGTTCGCCACGTCGCCGACTTCCGCGCGCGTGGGACGGCTGTTGACGATCATCGATTCCAGCATCTGCGTCGCCGTAATGACTGGACGCGCCCGCTCGTTGCAGCGGAGAATGATCTCCTTCTGAATCTGTGGGACCGATTCCAGGTCGGCCTCGACCCCGAGATCTCCGCGCGCCACCATGATGGCGTCCGCCTCATCGAGGATGCGATCGAAATCGTCCAAGGCTTCCGGTCGTTCGATCTTCGCAACCACCGAAGTATTCTTGCCTGCCGCGCGAATCCGGTTCTTAAGGTCGATCACGTCCTCCGCGCGCCGCACGAACGACAGCGCCAGGAAATCCACGCCGATCTCGAGCGCGAACCCAAGGTCCTCGATATCCTTCTCGGTCAGCGAAGGCGCGCTGACGGCCACGCCCGGGAGGTTAATGCCCTGGTTTTCCTTGAGCCTTCCCCCGCGCGCCACGCGGCAATGCACGACCGGCGCCTCGACGCGCTCGACCTTGAACTCGATGGCCCCGTCCGAGATGAGCAGGCGGTCGCCCGGCTTCACATCCTTGGCGAGGTACTCGTAGCTCGTGGTTAGATGCCGCGCGCAACCGACGCCGTCGCCGGCCGTAATGCTGACCTCGTTGCCCTCGACCATCTCGACCGGCACGCCGTTTTCGAGCTTACCGGTGCGGATCTTCGGCCCCTGCAGGTCCGCGAGTACGGCGACGTTGCAACCGGTCTCCTCGGCCGTGGCGCGAATGACGTCGTACACCTTCCGGTGCGCATCGTGCGTGCCGTGGGAAAAATTGAGGCGCGCGACGTCCATGCCCTCGAGCATGAGACGCCGGATCGCCTCGGGTCCGTTTGAACTCGGCCCCAGGGTACACACCATCTTCGTGCGCTGTTTCTCGGCGGTCGCGCGGGGAATGTCCACAGGCCTATTCCGCGAATTCGGCGTAGATTGCCCGAACGGTGTCCTCGAGATCGGTCTCTTCGACGCCGACGATGATGTTGTTCTCAGATGCGCCCTGATCGATCACGCGGATGTTGATACGCCGGTTGGCAAGCGCGCTGCAGAGCCGGGCAGCCATGCCGATCCGGCCCGACATCCCCTGCCCCACCGTCGCGATAAGCGCAAGACCCGACGTCAGCGTCAGACGGTCCGGTTCGCAGTTGCGCTCGATCGCGCGAACGATTGAAGGACCGTGACTGGCCAGTTCGGCGTCGTTCACGATGACCGACAGCGTGTCGATGCCCGACGGCATGTGCTCGAAGCCCACGCCGTGTTCTTCAAAGATCTGGAGGATGCGGCGGCCGAAACCGACTTCGCGGTTCATCAACGCCTTTTCGACGATCAGCATCGTGAACCCGCCGCGGCCGGCAATGCCGCACACGGGGTCCTGTGCCACGCGCGAAGGCACAATCATGGTGCCGGGATTGTCCGGCTCCCAGGTGTTGCGCACGTTGATGCGGATGCCGCAGCTTCGGATAGGAAAAATCACCTCGTCGTGGAGCACCTTCGCGCCCATGTACGAAAGCTCGCGCAGTTCACGATAGGTTACTTCATCGATCCGCTTGGGATTCTCGACGATATTCGGATCCGCCATGAGGAACCCGGAAACGTCGGTCCAGTTCTCGTAGATCTCGGAACCCGCCGCGCGCGCCACGATGGCGCCGGTGACATCGCTGCCGCCGCGCGAGAAGGTCCTGATGCTGCCGTCCGGCATCGAGCCGTAGAACCCCGGCACGACGAACATGCCGTCGCCGCTCAAGCGCTGGCCCAGCAGTTCATAGGTTACGGGATCGATCGCGCCTTCGAGATCGAACTTGATGCATTCGGCAGGATCCACAAAGGTGGCGCCGAGGAACTCCGCCATCAGCAGCCCGTTAAGGTATTCGCCGCGCGACGCCATGTAATCCGGCGTGTCCGCGCAGGCGCCCATCATCGTAATCTCTTCGAGGCAGCTTTCGATGTTGAACTTGACGCCCAGGTCCGCGGCGAGTTCTCGGAAGCGTTCGCCAATGATGCCGGCGGGCTGCGACGGGTCGAGTCCCTGCGCGATGAGGCCGTGCCACGCATACAGAAGGTCCGTGATCTTCCGGTCTTCCTTGTTGCGCTTGCCGGGGGCCGAGGGCACGATAAAGCGCCGCTCGGGATTCGAACGAATGATGGCTTCGACTTGGCGAATGCAGGACGCATCGGCCAGGGAGGTGCCTCCGAATTTACACGTAATGCCGCTCATGCTAGACTCCGTTTCTCCTGTTCCGCCGCGCGGAACCATCCGCTTCTCTCGTTCGGACTATACCCACTGCGTCCGGGAATGCCGCCGCCCTGGCTTCGCGCATCCCGTCGGACCGCCTCAGGAAACCATGTTCACAAAGATCCGGTGCAGGTCGTTGTACGTCACAAACAGCAACAACAGGACGATGGCAACCAGCCCGGCCTGCTGAACCCGCTCCAGCAAACGCACGCTCAACGGCTTTCGGCGCACGCCCTCAATCGC
>JAVEWL010000240.1:0-7641 GCA_034004565.1 FCB group bacterium
TTCCCAAGTTGTACTTGGGAACGCAATTGTCCCCAAAGCTGTGCTTTGAGAACCTATGCACCGCACTCGTTGCCGGTGGTGTTGCGGAAGGCGGCGAAGCACAGCTTCGAAGACAAGGGCGTTCCCAAGTGCAACTTGGGAACGAGCACCGAGGGGGCCCGAACCCGCTGTTCCGGCCCCCTCTTTCCTCGTTCTTCGTTCCTCGTTCTTCGTTCCTTCTTTAGCGGCTCACCGCCCGCGCCTGCTTCAACGCATATCCGAAAATCTTCGCGGCCGCCTTCGAGTTGGTGTGATACCCGCTGTTTTTCGTGGTCTTCTGACGGATGACCGCGACATACACGCCGTCCTGGTACTTGGGTTCGAGGACAATGTCGCTGGGCGGCCGCTCGATGCGGTTTTCCATGGTCTCGCCGATGGATTCCTTGCCGACGAGCACGCAGTAAAAGTAGGGATAGTCTTTGCCTTGCACGCTGTTGATGGCGATCTGCATCTGCAAGCCCAGGAACTCCTCCGGCCCCTTCGCAAACCGGACCACCGCCTTCACGTCGCGCGGGACCTCGCCTGTGCCCTTTATGGCGCGCGCGGTCTGAAGCTGATAGCCGAATTCTTCCCCGTCGCGCTTCTCGGTGTCGAAACGCGTCTCCATGTTGAGAAACATCTTCGTTTTAACCACCAGCTTATCGTTCTTCAGGATAAACCGCACGCCGGAAATCCAGAACGGGATCAGCATTACCGCGGCGTTGGCGGCAACCATCAACCGGGTCTGGTCCGAAGTGCCGAGCCTTTCCAGATACCCCAGCAACAGAAACATCGCAATGACCGTGAGCACAAGCATGCCGAGGCCCTTGCCCGAAGTGATGTCGAACGCGTCGCTGTCCCAGCGTTTCTGCTGCGCGTTCAACTCGAGGATCCGCTCGACCTCGGCGCGCTTCGCGGGACGCCAGTCCTTGTTCGCGGCCTTGAGGCTCACGCTGTTGTCGTAGCCCTTGGGCAGCAGCAGGAGCACGCCCAGGAACAGCGGCACCAGCCCCGCTGCCCACGGGCCCTCGAACAGCAGGGCCTGCACGCCCAGCCCCGCCGCCATCAGCAGCAGGGCCGCGATCAGCCGCGCGGTGTACGGCAGGCGTTTCGCCACATGGAAGTGAATTTCACCGGTGCGCTGAAGAGGTGGCAGCAGCATGGGACTCTCCGTATCGGGTCAGTTCCTCGCAACCGAAATGACGCCAGTAGAGCGGACAGGCTCCCTGGCACAACGCAAAATCGCCGCAGTCGCGGCAGCCTTCGGGGGCGTCTTCCTTCGCGCGCAGCGCGCTCGCCCGCGCCGAAGTCCACACCGCGCGAAAATCTTCCGCCAGCAGGTTGCCCATCGGCTCCGGCCAGCTCGAACACGGCAGCACGTCGCCCGTGGGCGACACCGACAACAGCCCGTCGCAGGCCGCGCAGCCCTTGTTGCCGAGCCGGTGCGGAATCGGGTTGAAGATGCACACGGGCGTCGGCGAATACCACATGAACTCGACCCCCTCGCGCGCCGCCTCGTCGCGGATGCGCAGGATCAAGGCGGGAATCTCGTCGTAGCGCAGGTTGATGTCCGCGCCCTCCGCGCCGCCGCGCCCCGCCGGGATCACGAGATTCATCGAGAACCGCTCGAGCCCCAGCGACCGCACGAACGCCGGCATCTGCGGCGCACAGTCCCTGTTGAGCCGGTTCAGCGTCGTGTTCGTGTGCACGTGCACGCCCGCCTCGCGAAGGTATCCGACGGCATCGATGCTTCGCCGGAACGAGCCCGGCACCTGCGTCAATTCGTCGTGCGCGGCCTCCTCGGGTGCTTCGAGGCTCACCTGCGCGCTCGCGAGGCCCGCCGAATGCAGCCGCTTCGCGCGCGCCGCATCCAGCCGCGTGCCGTTGGTAATCAGGTTCACGCGCAGGCCCAGCTCGTGCTTTGCATACGCCACAAGCTCTTCCAAATCGTCGCGCAACGTCGGTTCGCCGCCCGTGAAACTTACGCTGGGCACCTGCGCCTCGAGCCGGATCGTGCGCAATACGCGGCACACTTCCGCCGTCGTCATCTCGGGCGCCTCGTCGTCCCGCGTGCAGCCGCAGGCCGCGTAGCAGAACCGGCAGCGCAGGTTGCAGCGGTACGTCAGCGCCACCTCGCTCAACACCGGCAGCGAATTGAACCCCAGCGTGAACGGCTTGCGCTCGACCGCTTCCGGCAGGCAATGCTCGTTGAGGCTCCCCTGGAGCACATGCTTCAGCCCGCAGAAGAACTCGTAAAGATCCTTCCGCACCGCATCCGTTGACCCATACGCCTTCCACAAGTCCGCAACGCTTTCCCCGTCCAGCAGCCGCCCCAACACCCGTACGCCCGAAGCGTTGAGCTTGTGCGCCTCGTTGGGCACCTTGATGAGCAGCGAATCCTCCTCGCGCACGACGACATACCCGCGCAGCCGCGCGACATACTCGTCAATCCACTCCAAAGGATACCGCTCGCTCATCTATTCTCCCCTCAACAAATCGAGAATCTGAAATCGAAAATCGAAAATTCTTAATGGGAACCTCCGCTGACGCAGGCCGAATGACACGCGCTGTGACACGCCGAGTGGCACGCGCTATGGCATGCGCTGTGGCAGGCGTCGTGACAGGCCGAATGGCATGCGTCGTGACACGCGGAATGCGTGAAGCAACCCTCGAAACACGCCTTCGAGTCGACAAACGTGTCCAGCGTGCGGTCGTGCAGCGGCGCGTGGAAATACGTCGAGTAATATCCCGGCCGCCGCCCCCAGTAATAATTGCCGTAGGAGTAGCGTCCCGGCGCATACGTGCCCTCGTCTTCCTCGGGCGGGACCTCCGCCGGGAAGAGCTGGTCCACGTATTCGCGGAAATGCGCCTTGGTGGCCTCGAGATCGCAGTCCCAGGTTTTTTCCTGCAAGCCCGCCACCATCTTGCGGAAGATCTCTTCCATTTCCACCGCGCTGAGGTCGCCGTCCGAGGCGATGAAGGTAAAGACCATTTGCTCGTAAGGATTCGACAGGTCCGGGTGCTGCGCGAGGGTGCGCGTCTGGAACGGCGCACGCGACGTGACTTCGATCGCGCCCATGGTTTCGAGCCGGCCCACGATGGCGCTCAGCACGTCGGCGAAGCTCACGTCGCACAGCAGGCACGCCTCGTAGATGTCCAGTTCGGCCACCTTGCCGTCCTTGCGGAAGGACGACAACTCGATCTTCGGCGTTGCCCAGTCTTCGCGCGCCCACCGGATCGCGTCGAGCCCGTCGCGTGCGCGCAGCATGCTGCGGTGCTTCGCCGTCGCAATGAACAAGACGGCCACCAGCAACAACGTGCCAACGCCCAGCGGCAGCCCGCGCAGGTCCCGCGGCGGCGCATCCGTCGAATGCGAAATTCGGGTTAAGCGATCCGGTACCCAACCCGGCATCTGTACAGGCGCCCGGGCCGGTTCTTGCCCGGCCGGCTGCTCGACCAGCGCGCGCGACGGCGGCGGCGCGGCCGGGAAATACTTCGCGTCGATGTACTGCTGCACGCGGAAATGGTATTGCGAATACACGTCATTCTTGTGCAGCCGCACCACCATCAGGTTCATGCCTTCAACCTGCTCGCCGTAATACGAGATGAGGTACTCGCTGTTCATGAAGGGTTCGGTGCGGAAGTTGTAGGCCTGCTGCATCTGCTCGAGCGTGTAGTCGCCGGGCGCAAGCTCCACGGGGTACGTCACGCGTACCGTGTAGTGCCCGAGCGACTCGTCCCACTTTACCGGCGCCCAGTCGAAATACACGAGGTTGCCGTAGTCCGACGCCGTCGTGCCCAGGTGTCCCGATGCCCCGAAGTTCGTGTCGTAGGTGAAGCGGTAGATGACCTCCCCCGAATCGATCGCGCGGCCGCCGGCAAGGATGATGTCCCACTTGCGCCCGCCCACGCGTTTGATCTCGAGCGGAATGCCCGTCCGGTTGTTGTCGATCCAGGCGCGCGCGGTCTCCGTGCGAAAGTTGGTCTCTTCCTCGGCGCCCTCGAAGTAGAACCCGTGCAGGTTCCCCTCCGACTCCAGGCAGACGCTGTACGTCACCGTCGCCGTGAGGTCCGTGTGAAGCGCCACGTCCGCCTCGACCCATTTGAAATCGCCCGCCGCCTGTGCCGCCGTCGCCGCCAGCACCAGCACCCCGGCCCACCACCATCTCGCACCTTGTTCCCGCACGGTGTCCTCCGAAAAGGTTGCCGCCCCAGTTCATTTCCCCTGAACCCCCTCAGCATACACCAGCGCGGCCCGGGAGTGAACGACCCGCTTTCAGCAACGTAGCTCCCCTTTCCAAGGGGAGTTCTTAGACGCACTGAAGAACTCCCCTTGGAAAGGGGAGCTACGTTTTTGTCCTTCTGAAGGAAGTCCACAGGCTGCGCGCTCGCCAAGGTACCGTCCGCAATAACCTTGGGGCACGTGGCCCGCGTCATCGAAGGACTCTTGGCTCCCGCTCCTTGCGTCAGCCAGACCGCCTACAGAAAGTGCGACGATTGCCTCAACGAAGAGGCCTGTGGGCTGAGGTTGGTCATGAAAGAAGTGCGGGATGCCATCGCGAATGTCCCGGGCTCGACTACACCGGTCGGTGCCTGGAACGGGTCGACGAAGCCACTGCGGACCAATATGGAGCTTCCATGTACCACATATAGTGGTGCACTTGCTTTTTTTCTGGCTTTTTTCCACTAAATGTAGCATTATTATCCTTGGGCAATTCCTTATCTCGAAACATGATTAAGAAGATGGAAGTTCCAAAGATGCATGGGCGCGTGGAAAAGGGTCCACGAGCAAGGGTCGGGCCGCAACAACCATGCAACGTTGAATCGTCGAGGTTTGACGAAGCATGGGCCGGAAGGAGAGTTATCGCATGAACGGATTCGGGAGGATCGCGGCGGCATTGGCGCTGCTGGTGGGAAGCCTGTCGGCGTTTGCCCAGGAACCCACCCCGGTGCCGGAGCCCGACGCGACGGCACAACAAATCGAGTTATTGAAACAGCAGGTCGAGGCCCTGGCGGCGCAGGTAAAAGCGCTCGAGCAGCAGCAGGCCGCCGCGGCCGCGGAACAAACCGCCGTAAAGGAAGCGCAGGCCAAGAAAGCACCGGCCGCGATCGTGACCGCGGGACAGGACGGCTTTACCATTGCCTCGCCCGACAAGGCCTTTACGATGAAGGTCAGCGGCCGGATTCAGTTCGATACATCCTGGTTTTCCGAGGATAACGATCTGAAGTATTCGGTGGGGGACCAGCAGGATGCCTTCGGGTTCAATTCCGCTCGACTGCGCCTGAACGGAAAGCTGTTCGACAATATCGAGTACATGATGGAGTACGAGTTCGCGACGCAAAACGGCGCGGACAATGCCGAGTTCAAGGATGTCTACCTGCAATTGAACGACATCCCCTACGGCCGAGACCTGGCCGGAAATGTGACCGTCGGCCATTTTCGCGAACCCTTCAGTTTTGAGCAACTGACGAGCGCGCGGTACATCATGTTCGTGCAGCGTTCGCTGATGGATTCCCTGGTGCCCAGCCGCAACCCCGGCATTCAATGGAGCGACGCCATCCTGGGCGAGGAGAAGAAAGAGCGCATGACCTACGCGCTCGGTGTCTTCAAGGAAGCGGACAACTGGCCCAGCAGCAACGACGCCGACGAGGATCAGGGTTACAGCTTCACGGGCCGCGTCACGGGGCTTCCCTACTACGCCAACGAGGGCCGCCAACTGCTTCACCTGGGCTTTGGCTACAGCCATCGCAATCCCGACGGCGCCGTGGTGGCCTATTCGGCGCGGCCGGAGAACAAGCTCTCGCAGTTCCGCTATGTCAACGTCGACGCAACCCCCTTGTACCGGCTTCGCGATGCGCGCGCCGACGACATCGACCTCTACAACCTCGAACTGGCCAGCGTGCTCGGACCCTTCTCGCTACAGAGCGAGTACACGCTCTCGGAAGTCGATACCACGTTCGACAACACGCGCCAATTCAGCGGATACTACGCCCAGATGGGCTATTTCCTGACCGGGGAACACCGCCCCTACAAAAACAGCGCGGGCGTCTTCGACAAGGTCAAGCCCGCCAACAACTTCGGCTGGGGCGCCGAAGACGGGTGGGGCGCGTGGGAAGTGGCCGCGCGATACTCGAGCCTCGACTTCAGCGACGGCGGGGTTCGCGGCGGGGAGCAGGAAGATGTTACTCTCGGCCTGAGCTGGTACCTCAACGCCAATACCCGGGTCATGTGGAATTACATCCACGGCGAGGTCGATCAGGATCTTTACAGCGGGGATTTCGACGCGTTTGATATGCGGTTCCAACTGGAGTTCTAACACGGGATTTATAGGGTACGCCGGAAAAGAAATCCGGCTCAAACGAACGGGAGAGAAACATGTCGCACATTCACACGATTTCCAGGGCTCAGGATCCGTCGCGCGCCGAGTCGTTGCTGGTATGGCAGCAGAAGGCCGCCGTATTCGGCGTACTTGCCGGCGGTCTCAGCACCCTCGCCACCGCGTTTAACGTCTTTACGCAAGCCACCGACCGCAAGGAAGGCGAAGCCTAGCCCTTGGCCGGCGATGACGCAGTTTAATGCTCCGCTCCCGCGCGGCGCGGAAGGGACCGTACACCTTCCGCGCCGCCCGGGGACACGCAGACGGAAAGGAAGGCCCACCATGCGCTACCGAATCTGGACCCTCGCGGCGGTCTTGACCGCCCTGCTCGCGGCTAGCGGCGCCGGTGCGGCCGACGCCAAGCCGGTGAAGCTCCTGAACGTTTCCTACGACCCCACGCGTGAGCTTTACGACGACTTCAACTCGGTCTTCATCAAGCACTGGCAGGGCAAGGCCGGCCAAACCGTCACCGTGCAGCAGTCCCACGGCGGCTCCGGCAAACAGGCCCGTTCCGTCATCGACGGTCTGCAAGCCGACGTCGTGACCCTCGCGCTCTCCTACGACATCGACGCGATCGTCAAGAACGGACTCATCGCCCAGGATTGGCAAACGCGCCTCCCGCACAACAGCGCGCCCTACACCTCCACCATCGTGTTCCTCGTGCGCAAGGGTAATCCCAAGGGCATCAAAGACTGGGACGATCTCGCCAAGCCGGGCACTGCGGTCATTACGCCCAACCCCAAAACCTCCGGCGGCGCACGCTGGAACTACCTTGCGGCCTGGGGCTACGGCCTCCAGAAATTCGCCGGCGACGAAGCCAAGACCAAAGCTTTCGTCGCGGCCCTGTTCAAGAACGTGCCCGTGCTCGATTCCGGCGCCCGCGGCTCGACCGTCACCTTCGTGCAGCGCGGCATCGGCGATGTCCTGCTCGCGTGGGAAAACGAAGCCTTCCTCGCCGTCAACGAACTCGGCAAGGACCAATTCGAGATTGTCGTCCCCTCGCTCAGCATCCTGGCCGAGCCCTCGGTAGCCGTCGTGGATCGTGTCGCCAAGCGGCACGGCACCGCCGAGGTCGCCAAGGCCTACCTCGAGTTTCTCTACACCGAGCAAGGCCAGGAGATCGCCGCGAAGCATTACTACCGCCCCCGCCTCGAATCCGTCGCCACCAAGCACGTGGCCCAATTCCCCCAATTGAAACTGCTCACCATCGACGGCGATTTCGGCGGCTGGGCCAGTGCACAAAAGC
>JAVEWL010000241.1:0-7640 GCA_034004565.1 FCB group bacterium
TATACCCCGAAAAAACCGTCCCCGAAGGTCGCATAGTGACGTTTTTTGTCAAAGGTGGGGATGTGGGACGGATGGCCGGGGATAAATGCGGGAGGAGACTGCAAAATAACGGAAAGTAGGGATAAATATCACCACAATGGCACGAAGACACGAATAACCGCAAGAGAACGGCAACCACGAATGGGACGCAATGGACTAATGGCGCTCGGTGGCACACCCACGCCATTCGTCCCATTCGTGGTTGCACTTGTATTGCAGTTCTTAGTGTCTTCGTGTCTTTGTGGTGATCTTAGTCTGCTTCTGTCATTGCGCTGGCGGGGGTATTCGCAATAAGGAGGACGCCTCGGCTGCCTACGGCCTGGTAGTCGACGACGGGGAAGTCGCGCAGGTGGGGATAGAGCGCGACGAGCCAGCGCCAATCGACGTCTTCGACGAAGAAGAAGGCGGGACCGCCCGTTTCGAATTCGGCGACGAAGGTGTCGACGGTTTTGGTGAGGGCGCTTTCGAAGGCCTGGGCGAAGGCGGGATCGACTTTGGATTCGGCGACGGACTTGTCGGCGGCGGCGCGTAGTGCGGCGGCTTCGGCGTCTGTGATGCGCGTGGGATCGGCGACGGGGACTTCGGCGACGGCTTCGGTAAGGTCTTTTTTGGCGCGACGCTGGGCTTTGACCATGGTCTCGAGGTCGAGCTTGACGGGAAGCTCGAGTTCGAGCAGCTCGGTGAGGATGGGGGTGTGGAAGTGCTCGGCGTAGAAGACGTATTCCTCGCGGGAGAAGCCGACGGAGTACAGGCGGTATTCGGCGCCGGTGCGCGAGAGAATGCGCAGGGGTTCGGTGAGGCCGCGCGCGGATTTGTGCGCGTTCACGGCGGGCAGGGCGATGAGGGCCGCGAGCAGCACGAGCGCGCTGAAGGACAGAGCGACGGCCTTGTGCAGGGTGCGGGCCTCGGTGAAGATTGCGCGGCGCAGCATGTCGAGGCCGCCGAGGAAGGCAACGGCCATGAGGATGAAGAAGCCGTTGTTCCAGCTTTCGCGGTATTCGGTGAAGTGAAGTCCGTAGGGCGCGGCGGCGAGCAGCAGGAGGAGCACGCCGGCCACGGCCGCGGTGATGCGCCGCCAGCGGAGGCGATCGCTTTCCATCAGGTCGAGAATGCTGCGCGAGAACAGGATGGCGATCGCGGGATAGATGGGCAGCAGGTAGACGGCGCGTTTGCCGATCGAGATCGAGAAGAAGATGAAGGCCGGCACGATCCAGCTCAGCAGGAAGCGCATGGCCTCGCCGTCGCGGCGGCGACGCCAGGCGTAGAGCAGGGTCCAGGGGAGGAACAGGGTCCAGGGCAGTAGATCGAGCGGGAGCACTTCGACGAAATACCAGGGCGGCTGGGCCTTGCTGACGCCCATGAAGAAGCGGCCGATGGTCTGGCGGAACAGGTTGGCGCCGGCGGCGGCCTCTTCGGCCGAGGGCGCTGCGGACGCGCCGAGGCGGCTGGCGACGAGGAACCACGCGAGCACGGGAATTGCGGCGATGAGGATTCCGAGGATGAGGTGCAGGCGTTTGCGGGGTTGGGGTTGTTTCCAATAGAACACGATTGCGGTGAGCACGAGGAAGACGAGCGCGGGCGGTCCCTTGGTGAAGAGTGCGGCGGCGAGGGCGAAATAGAGCGCCGCGAGCCAGCCGAAGCGTTGCGATTCGTGGAAGCGCCAGAAGGCGTAGAGCGAGGCCGTTGTGCAGGCGGTGAACAGCATGTCGGTGCGGACGCTTCGCGCTTCCCACCAGAACAGGCCTGTGGTGGCGAGAATAAGCCCGGCCCAGAGGGCGGTGCGTTCGTCGAACAGGCGCCGCGCGAGGAGGACGGTGAGCAGCACGGTGACGAAAGCGGCGAGCGCGGAGGGCATTCGCGCGGTGAGTGAGGTGATCTCGCCGGCGGGCAAGGAGGCCGCGACGATGCTCCAGAAGAGGAGCGGCGGTTTTTCTTTGTAGAATTCGTTGTTGACGTGCAGGACGATGGGGTCGCCGGAGAGTTTCATTTCGCGGGCGATTTCGGCGAAGCGGGGCTCGTCGGGCGGCCAGAGGTCGTAGCCGCCGAGGTTGACGAGGAACAGAGCCGCCGTCAGGAGGAGCAGCAGGATGAATCCGATCCGTTCGCGAGACGCCATGCGATCACTCCCAAGACCTGAAGGACCAGAAGACGAATGCCCCCTCACCCCTGCCCTCTCCCCCGGTGGGGGAGAGGGGGAAAACTGCCGCTGTGAGCCTGTTCTGTCCCCCTCTCCCCCATCGGGGGAGAGGGTCGGGGTGAGGGGGCGGTTCTTAACACAAGTCAACCTAAGCGCTCTTGGGGGCGGCGACTTCGCCGCCTCGGTGGATGAGGACCAAGTTTCGGATATACACGGGCAGCGTGGCCGCGGTGCCGATGGCGAAAAGGTACTCCTGCGACGACGCGAAGGCGAAGGCCGAGGCCTGCAGCACGGCCGCGACGATGCTCACGTACCAGAAGGCGGTGGGCATGACGCTCTTGCGGCGGTATTCGGTGACGGCCCACTGGATGAGGAAGCGCGTGCCGAACAGGAGCTGTCCCACGAGCCACACGGTCGCCCAGAAAACGGTGCGCGCGACCTTGTCGTCCTGCGTGACCTCGAAATAGTGGTTGCGCCAGGTGATGAAAAGCATGGCGAGGGCCACGGCGGTGAGCAGCACCGCGGCGCCCTGGAACAGGTAACGCGTGCGGCGGCTGAACCGCTTTTGGGCTTTCCAGATGTGGTTGAGGTTGCGCGCGTAGATGATGATGTTGAGGCACTGGCTGAACGCGCCGAGGGGTTCGTGCTCGGCGAAGGCGTAGAGGAACAGCATGGGCGACCCGACGATGCTCATGTACCAGAACAACTCGGGCACGACGCTGCGTTTGTGGAGTTCGGAGGCGATCCACTGGACGTAGAACCGGCCGAAAAAGATCACCGCGCCGATCCAGCCCACCAGTTCCCAGGGGCTGGGCATGCGCCACTCGAAAAGACCGCCCACCCTATTCGTCCCCCTCGATTCGGATGGGGACGTAGCGCTTCTGCAGCCAGCCCACGCCGATGAGATCGTAAATGCCGCGCAGGGCCCGGTTGCCGAAGCCGTACTTGGATACGCCGTGGACGCGGGGATGGTGCGTGACCGGGCATTCGGCGATGCTGAAACCGGCCTTGCGCATCATCACGGCGAAATAGCGGTGCATGCCGTTGAAGGGCACGACGTGCGGAACGCAGGCGCGCCGGAAGCCCTTGGTGCCGCAACCGGTGTCGCGGATGCCGTCGTGGAGGATGGCGTCGCGCACCTTGTTGGCGATGCGGCTCTGGATTTTGCGCCATTGGCTGTCGTGGCGGTTGGCCCGGTAGCCGCAGACGCAGTCGTATTCCTTGAGCAACTCGAGGATCTCGCCGAAATCGGCCGGGTCGTTCTGCAGGTCGCCGTCGATAGTCAGAATAAAGTCGCCCTTGGCGCGGCGCATGCCCGCGACGAGCGCGGCGGACTGGCCGCTGTTGCGCGCCATGTGTACGGGCCGGACGTGCGGATCGCCCTGCTGAAGCTTTTCGAGCTGCGCGCGGGTGCCGTCGGTGCTGCCGTCGTTCACGAACAGGCACTCGTAGTCGTAGTCCGGCAGCGTCGCGAACACGCCGGCCACTTTTGCGGCCAGCAGCGGCACATTCTCTTCTTCGTTGTAAAACGGCACAACGACCGAAACAAGCGGTTTCATCCCATGCTCCACAGGTGATTTGGAAAGGCGCATTATAGCGCGAAGGGCGAGGCCGGAACCAATGCGCCGCGGTAATTCAGGGACAGACTACGAATTAGACGCCCCGGCAACTGTCGTGGCTCGCCGAAATTCGTAGTCTGTCCCTGAATTAATTCTGAATTAATTCTGCTACTCTTCGGTTACGAAGGTGCGCTCGGTGTTGGTGAACACTTCGACCCAGGCGGGGCGGAATCCGATGGAGGTCGCGAGGGCGCTGGAGCGGATGTTGCCGAGTTCGGTCGAGTAATAGGGGATCTTGCCGAGACCCAGGAGGATTTCCGCCAGGCGCGAGACGAGGACCTTGGCGAGACCGCGGCCCTGGTGTTGCGGCGAGATTTCAATGCCCAGTTGCCAGAGTTCGTCGCAGTCGCCCGTGACGCCGGCCACGCCGACGATTTCGCCTTTGTGCAGCGCCACCATGGCCATCTCGTCGGGGCGCGGGCCGTCGAGATTGCGGGTCATGGCGTGGGGAAACCCGACGAGCGCGTGCAGCATGGGCAGGCCGGAGCGGTCGATGTGCTTTATGTCGTAGCCCGGAGCCGTCTCGCCGCGGATCAGGGAGGATTCGATGCAAATGTGCTTCACCTGCGGTCCCAGGAGCAACTGGCCGTCGGGCATGACGGATTCCTGGAAGAGCCACAGGCCCGAGGTGGAGAAAAGGTCGGGTGCGGTGAATCCTTCAGCGATGGCGCGGACGTTTTCGAGGCGCTCGCGGTTGCAGGAGATGACCGTGCCCCGGCCCATCGTGGCCATCAGAAAGGACGGGGTGTGAAAGGGGAATTGACGGCGGCCGGGGAGCTCGCGGGCTTCGGTGAGTACGACGCCTTCTTGGCGTAGGCCGTCTTCGGAACAGGCCAGATCGCGGGCGAGGACGCGTGTGACGATGTCGAGCGCTTCGGCGAACGTTGCGGGCATGAAGTCCCTCCTCTTGGGGGAAGGATACCTTGAGCAGGCAAGGCTGCGCCAGCGCGGCGGACCGAGTGGGCCTTGCGTGGGTCGTTGGGTTCTTGAATCGGGTGGCGGGGTGGTGTTGAATAGTGCGCGGACTGTTGACACTTCGGCGAAATCTTACGTTTTCCAAGGAGGGCGGCGATGCGGGCGCTGGTGTTTGACGGCGAGTTGCGCGTGGGGGAGATGCCGACGCCGCGTCCGGGTCCGGGCGAGGCGTTGATCCGCATTCTCACGGCGGGCGTGTGCAACACGGACCTTGAACTCACCAAGGGGTACATGGGTTTCAAGGGGGTCCCCGGGCATGAGTTTGTGGGGATCGTCGAGCAGTGCGCGAACGAACATCTTCAGGGCAAGCGCGTGGTCGGCGAGATCAATTGTCCCTGCCGGAAATGCTCCTATTGCCGCCTGGAAATGCCCAACCACTGCACGGACCGCACCGTCCTGGGCATTCTCAACCGTCCGGGGGCGTTCGCGGAGTACATTACGCTACCCGAGGAGAATCTGCATCCGGTGCCGGGCTCGATCCGCGACGACGTGGCGGTGTTTGCCGAACCGGCCGCGGCCGCGTTCCGCATCCTGGAACAGATCACGGTGGGAAACGGCGAACAGGTGGTCGTATTGGGCGACGGCAAGCTCGGACAGCTTATCGCGCAGGTGCTGTGGACCAAGTGCAAGCGGGTCGTGTGCGTGGGCACGCACCAATGGAAACTCGAACTGCTGGGCAAGATGGGCATTCCGACCGCGCTCGCGGACGATGCCCTCGAGGGCGGCGCGGACGTGGTGGTCGAGGCGACGGGCCGCCGGGAAGGCTTGCGGCGCGCGCTGGAGCTGGTGCGGCCCGAGGGCACGGTGGTGCTGAAGAGCACGGTGGCGGGCGAGTCGTCGCTGGACCTGAGCCTGCCGGTGATTAATGAGGTGCGTATTGTCGGGTCGCGTTGCGGCCCATTCCGGCCCGCGCTCGATGCGCTGGCGGCGGGCACGGTCGAGGTGCGGCCGCTTATCAGTGAAACGTATGAATTGAGTGAAGCGCCGTATGCGCTGCAGCGGGCGGCGGGACGCGGAATCATGAAGGTACTCATCCACGTCGGATGACTTGCAAGCTACAAAAGGAGCATGGGACGATGAAAGTAGGAATGTTGACGGCGCCGTTCTGGAAGGAATCGCTGGATACGGTGCTGGACTTCGCGGACACGGCGGAGATCCGCTGCCTCGAGATGCACGCGGCGCCGGGAAGCCTCCACATCGATCCCGCCAAGGCGAATGCGAAATACCTCGATTTCATCAAGGAGCAGGTGGCCGAGCGCGATCTCGAGATCACGGCACTGGCGTATTACGACAACGTGATCGACCCGAAGCGGGGCAAGGCGGTGCAGGCGCACGTCAAGAAGACCATCGACGCGGCGTCGCGCCTGGGGGTGTCGACGGTGTGCCTGTGCGGCGGGTGGCCGGCCGAGGGTATGACGAAGATTCAGACCATTCAAAAGGTGCTGCCGAAGGTTTTCAAGCCGTTGCTCGAGCACGCCCGCCGCAAGAACGTCAACCTGGCGCTCGAGAATTATTTCGCGACCTGTTTGCAGGGGATCGACACGTTTGAAGCGATGTTCGATGCGATTCCGGATGCGAATTTCGGCCTCAATTACGACCCCTCGCACCTGGTGCACCAGGAGTGCGACTATTTCTTGCCGGTGTCGATGTTCAAGGACCGCATCTTCCACACGCACGCCAAGGACTGTTACATCGATTGCGCGTTGCGGGCGAAGGTTGGCGTGTACGGGCAGGGCTGGTGGCGCTATGTGATCCCCGGTTTCGGACTGATCGACTGGGCGCGGTACATCACACACTTGCGCATCCACGGTTACGACGGCGTGCTCAGCATCGAGCACGAAGACGGCACGCAGACGCGGGAAGAGGGCTTTATGCGGGGGGCGTGGCATTTGGAGCAGTTCTGCTAATCAAGAACAGGGTCTAGGGTCCAGGGTTTAGGGTCTAGGGGACAAAACGGTCGCATCTTCCCGTAGACCCTAAACCCTGGACCCTAGACCCTATTTAATGAAGAAGGCCCGCGGCCGGGGAGACCGCGGGCCATATGTGAGGTGGCAGTGGGCGGCGCCGGGTTGCGGAGACGCCGCTTGGGTGTTCGCCGGTGGGGTAGCCGGCGCATGGGGTCCAGTCGGGTCTTTTGGGGTCTTGTCACCTCGTTTATGAAACGCGGGCGCCGCGTGTTTGGATGACAGACCCAAGGTCGAGTTTCGGACGTTTGTTTCCGGGTGGATGGTGTGAGCCCGTCGGGAAAGTGGGTTGCCTGACTGGGTGAATACCTCCTCGCCACACCCCACTGGAGCTTTTTCCCCTCTCCCCCATCGGGGGAGAGGGTCAGGGTGAGGGGGCATTCGTCCTTGCTGTCCTTGGCGTGCCCACACCCCCAAGCCATGAAGCCGGCTTGGGGGTGCCACAAGGTTGAATGGAAAAACTAGTTGTCCGGGCTGAAGGAGAACTGGTAGAGCGCCATGAAGCCCCAAAAAAACACGGGTACAATGATGAGGCAGCTCCAGCCGAAGCAGACCACCGTGTAGAATAATACGGCCGCGGCAATGGCGCCGGCGGTGAGAAGAAAGCGCCAGCCGGGGCGGCGTTCGCAGTAGGCGGACGCCCATTGGGAGGCCTCGAAGCCTTCGGGCGCGGTGCCCGTGAAAAGGTTCCAGCGGGGTATCTCGCGACGCAGGGCGCGCAGGCGTTCGGCTTCGCAGACCGTGGCCTGGTAGTGCGAGTATTGCACCATTAGAAAAGCGGGCGCCAGCGCGACCATGAGGTACGCCTCTTCCAGGTCCGGAATGACAATCAACTCGCCCAGGGCCGGAAGTACCGAAAAGTCCGCCAGGGTCCCCCAAAAATCACTGCGCAGCTTGAACGCGATG